>NZ_JAAOQS010000060.1:0-54869 GCF_011603105.1 Rhodococcus sp. A14
ACCCGCACCCCGCCCGCTCGGGTTACCCTCGACTCAGCACGCCCGAGCATGGGGAATTACGTGACGGACACCCCTGGGGAATTACGTGACGGTCGACAGAAGGAGAAGTAGCCCATGAAGGTGTACTTGTCGCAGTTCTGATCGTGCCCCTGCCGGCAGGCGCGGCAGCCGCCGCAGGAGATTCCGGGGTTGACGTAGACGCGGTCGCCGACGGCGACGTCGGTGACGTGGCTGCCGACGGCGGCGACGACGCCGGCGGAGTCGAGGCCGAAGATGGCGGGGAGCTTCGGAAGCGGCAGGTAGGGGAACCATTCGCTGTAGGTGGCGAGCACGTTGGACAGGTTCGGTACGACGTTGCAGGCCTTGACCTGCACCAGCACGTCGGTCGCCCGCGGTTCGGGGATCGGGAGTTCCTCGATCTGCATCGGCTGGTTGATCTCGTGGAGGCGGGCAACGCGCATGGTCGACTTCATGAAAGGAAACTCCTGAGTGGTGTGTTCTTCGGACTGGGAATGGGGTTGGCAGGCGCACAGAGTGCTGGTGTGGGCGCCGCGGGGCGCCCACACCAGTGCAACCGGGGTTTCGAGTGGTGGTGTGCTCAGGCGGTGGTGCCGGTGACCGATGCGGTCAGGGCGGTCCGGATGTCGTCGACGGTGGCGATCTCGGCGAGCAGTCCGAGCGAGTTGATGCTCGCCTCGTGCGCTTGGGGGTTGGCCGCCGAGCACGCGTCCTCAACGATCACGACGTGGTAGCCGAGATCGCTTGCAACGCGGGCTGTTCCCTCGACAGAGGCGTTGGTGGCCACACCGGCGAACAGCAGTGTGGTGATGCCCTTGCCCCGAAGGATGGTGTCGAGGTCGGTCCCGGCGAAGGCGCCGATCCGCTGGTGCGTGAGCACGATGTCGTCGCCGTGCGGCTTCAGCGGTTCGACGATCCCGGCGAGTTCGCTGCCCTCTTTGAGGCAGCCGGACTGGGCGACGATGCCCAGCAGCGGTGAGTTGACCTCGAGGTCGGAGAAGTCGGGTTTCCAGGCGACCCGGGTGTAGACCACGGGGGCGCCGGCTTCGCGGGCCGCGGCGATGAGCGCGGCGATCTGGTCGATGACGCGGCGTTCGCTCACCTCCTGGTGGAAGAAGTCGGCGAAAGCGCCGGTGGGGCCGACGACGTCGCCTTGGCAGTGAACGGCCACGACGGCGGTGGTGCGGGGGTCGAGTTCCATCAATAGCTCCTGGTTCGGGGGGTGCGGGTTTACGCGTGAGCGAGGATCGAGTGCCCGATGTTGTCGATGTCACGGGCCGCGGTGAAGGGGTTGGACAGGAAGACCTGGAGGATGTCGACACCGGCCTCGCGCATCAGGGCGGCCTTGTCCCGCAGCTCGGCGGGTGATCCGTAGAGGCACCAGTAGTCGACGAGATCCTTGGTGATGATCGGCCGGTGTGCAGGATCGAGTCCGCGCAGGTACTTCGCCCAGACGTCGAGGTAGTGCGGCTGGTCCGGGGCCTTCGGGTCGCCCAAATACTGCTGCGCGGCGGTGATGGAGGCATCGACGATGGAATCGCCCAGCTGGTCGCGGTGCTGGTCCATCAGGCCCGCGTTGGTGATGCACGAGCTGATCGGTCCGGAACCGAAACCGTTGGTGACACCTTCTTCCCAGGTCTCACCGCTGCCGAGTTGGTAGAACCAGGACAGGGAGACGAGTTTGACCGAGCCCGGCGCCCGGCCGGCGTCGGCGACCGCCTTGTCGAGGCGACTGCGGATCAGCTTGATCATCTCGACGTTCGGTCCGAGGCAGTAGACGACGGCGTCGGCGTACTTGGCTGCTTCGGCGAGCCCGCGCGGTCCGCCGGCGGCCACCCAGATCGGGATGTGGTCGGTGACGTTGTAGAAACCGCTGTCCTTGTCGAGGAACTCCACCTCCCGGGACTGTCCGAGCCAGTTGTGGGTGACGCGGCGTCCGGCCATCAGCTCCCTCGAGACTTCGATGGCGTGCGAGAGTTCGGAGATCTTCGCGGTGCGATTACCCATTGAGCGCAGCGCGTTGTTGGCGGTCCCGATACCGAGGAAGGTACGCCCCGGTGCCAGGGCGTTGAGGGTGGCCATGGAGTTCGCGGTGACCGGGGCGATCCGGGTCAGCGGATTGGTGACCATGGTGCCCAGATTGATCGAGCTGGTCTGCGTCGCTGCGAGCGCCAGGTACTGGTACGGGTCGGAAAACAGCAAGGGTCCTTCGCCGACACCGAAGTGCGAGAACCCGAGGTCCTCGGCCTGCTTCACCATCGCGACCTGGTCGATCTTCGCGCAGGTGCCGATACAGAATTCCATCTTCTTCTCCTTGCATTGACCCGCTGGTGTGGTTCGACACCATGAACGAGGGCGACTGGCTCGCGGGATGGGCGATCCGGGACTGTGTGTTCGGTCCCGGGCCAGGGCGCGCAAGCGCCGGAACGGTGAGCAATTCCGTTGAAAGGGAACGGCATTGATCGGAGCGATCCCGTTCTGGAAGAGTTGCCGCCGACCCGTCGCGCTGGTAAGACAAGCCGCACACCTCAAAACTGGAATTCTAGCGTTCCAGATGACCGTAGCTGACAGTGACGCGGACCACAAGTACTAGAATGCAAGTTACTGTGGTGAGCGCCGCAGACGAGGGGGACACCATGATCAGCGCGCCCGACGAAAGCGTATACGTATGAGCACCACCAGCACCGATCCGGAGGCTGCCGCCCTTCTCGCGAATGTCCGGACCTCGGGCGCGCGGCTCTCCGCCGCCATGTACGACATCCTCAAGACCAGACTGCTCGAGGGACGCTACGCGGCCGGGGAGAAGATCGTCGTCGAGTCCATCCGCCAGGAGTTCGGGGTCAGCAAGCAGCCCGTCATGGACGCCCTGCGCCGACTCTCCAGCGACAAGCTCGTCTACATCTTCCCGCAGAGCGGGTGCGAGGTCGTCTCCTACACCCAGCGTGAGGTCGAGGACTTCTTCACTCTGTTCGGTGGCTTCGAGGGCACGATCGCGGCGGTCGCCGCCGCCCGCCGGACCGACGCCCAGCTCATCGAGCTGGGCCTGATCTCGTCGCGGATCGATGCGCTGCTCACCTCCCACGACCCCGAGGTGCGCGCGCACGGATACCGCATCCACAATCGCGAATTCCACGCCGCCATCCACACAATGGCGCATTCGCGGATCATGGCCGAGACCAGCCAGCGGATGTGGGACATGTCCGACTTCCTGATCAACACCACCGGGATCACC
Organism: Rhodococcus sp. A14; assembly: GCF_011603105.1. NCBI lineage: Bacteria > Bacillati > Actinomycetota > Actinomycetes > Mycobacteriales > Nocardiaceae > Rhodococcus > Rhodococcus sp. A14. The sequence continues at coordinate 3,251 of NZ_JAAOQS010000060.1, forward strand.
AACCCGCTGTCGAGCGCCCTCCCCGAACGCCAGGACGATCACCACGCGATCATCGAGGCGATTCGGCAACAGGACGAGGCGGGAGCCCGCGAGGCCATGGAACGGCACATCGTGGGAACCATTTCGGTCATCCGCGACGAAGCCGACGACTTGGCCGGCTGAGACGCCCCACCGGCGGCCCGCCCCCGTAACCACACGTTGCACGGGGCGGGCCTTTTCTATGCCCACTGCCGGGCGAAACACCCTTTGACGATGACTGGCGTCCCGTGCCGGTGAGTACTGCGGGTCGCATCTCGCACACCGGAGAGACTTGCGTCACCTTCCACGGCGGCGTAGCTTCTCTTCTAGACGTCTAGCATTCCAGTTGCGAATGTTTCTCTCACTTCCCTCAGAGAAAGGAGCGGCCATGACGACCGCTTCGCGCAGGTTGGTCCACGCGGCGCCGGCATGTTTCGGCCCGCGGATCGGAGAAGCCCGACCGTGAGCAACACCTCCGCTTCCTCGACGAAGCCCGCAGCCACCTCACCGCTACGGGTGGCGATGGCCAGCTTCATCGGCACCACGGTCGAGTACTACGACTTCTTCATCTACGGCACCGCCGCCGCCCTGGTGTTCCCCACGCTGTTCTTCCCCGATGTGTCCCCGGCAATCGGAATCCTGCTGTCCTTCGCGACGTTCGGGGTCGGGTTCCTCGCCCGCCCGCTCGGCGGCATCGTCTTCGGTCACTTCGGTGACCGGGTCGGTCGCAAGCAGATGCTGGTGATCTCGCTGGTCGGAATGGGCTCGGCCACCGTCCTGATGGGACTGTTGCCCGGTTACGCCCAGATCGGGATCGCCGCCCCGATCCTGCTGACCCTGCTGCGCCTGGTGCAGGGCTTCGCGGTCGGCGGCGAGTGGGGTGGGGCCACACTGATGGCCGTCGAGCACGCCCCGACCGCGAAGAAGGGCTTCTTCGGATCCTTCTCCCAGATGGGCGCCCCGGCCGGGACCAGCGTCGCGACCCTGGCATTCTTCGCGGTCTCCCAATTGCCCGACGAGCAGTTCCTCAGCTGGGGCTGGCGACTGCCGTTCCTGTTCAGTGCGGTACTGATCGTGATCGGGCTGTTCATCCGCCTGTCTTTGGCCGAGAGCCCCGACTTCGCCGAGGTGAAGGCGCAGAGCGCGGTGGTGCGGATGCCGATCGCCGAAGCATTCCGCAAGCACTGGAAGGAAATCCTGCTCATCGCGGGGACCTACCTGTCCCAGGGCGTGTTCGCCTACATCTGCATGGCCTACCTCGTCTCCTACGGCACCACCGTCGCGGGGATCAGCCGCACCTTCGCCCTCGCCGGGGTGTTCGTCGCCGGCATCGTCGCCGTCATCCTCTACCCGGTCTTCGGGGCCCTCTCCGACACCTTCGGCCGCAAGACGATGTATCTGCTCGGGGCCGTGGCCATGGGGGTGGTGATCGCCCCGGCGTTCGCGCTGATCAACACCGGCAACCCCTGGCTGTTCATGGCCGCACAGGTGCTGGTCTTCGGGATCGCGATGGCACCCGCCGCCGGAGTCACCGGATCCCTGTTCACCATGGTGTTCGACGCGGACGTGCGCTACAGCGGCGTCTCGATCGGCTACACCCTTTCCCAGGTCGTGGGCTCGGCGTTCGCGCCGACGATCGCCACCGCCCTGTATGCCTCCACCGAGTCCAGCACCTCGATCGTCGCCTACCTGCTGGTGGTCTCGGCGATCTCGGTGGTCTCGGTGATCCTGCTGCCCGGCGGCTGGGGCCGCAAAGGCGCAGCGAGCCAACTCGTTCGAGACGAAGCTGGCTCCGCCCAGCCCACCCCCGCGGTGACCACATTCTCAACGCCGGACACGGCCACGGACCTGCGTGTCCTCGACAAGTGAAGTGATGACAGACATGAGTGACCACGACCGAACCTCCTACGACACCGACGTCGTGATCGTCGGACTCGGGCCCGCCGGTGGCACGGCGGCGCTCGCCCTGGCCACCTACGGCCTGCGCGTCCACGCCGTCTCGATGTTCCCCTGGGTGGCGAACTCGCCGCGCGCGCACATCACCAACCAGCGCGCCGTCGAGGTGCTCCGCGACCTGGGCGTCGAAGACGAGGCACGCAAATACGCGACACCGTGGGAGCAGATGGGTGACACGCTGTTCACCACGAGCCTGGCCGGCGAAGAAATCGTCCGGATGCAGACCTGGGGAACGGGCGATACCCGCTACGGGGACTACCTGTCCGGCAGCCCGTGCACGATGCTCGACATCCCCCAACCGCTGATGGAGCCGGTGCTGATCAAGAACGCCGCCGAACGCGGCGCGATCATCAGCTTCCACACCGAATACCTCGACCACACCCAGGACGCGGACGGGGTGACCGTCCGGTTCCGCGACGTCCGCTCGGGCACCGAATTCACCCAGCGAGCCCGCTTTCTGCTCGGTTTCGACGGTGCACGCTCGAAGATCGCCGAGGAGATCGACCTTCCCTTCCAAGGCGAACTGGCCCGTGCCGGCACCGCCTACGTGCTCTTCAACGCGGACCTGAGCAAGTACGTCGCTCACCGGCCGTCCATCCTGCACTGGATCGTCAACTCGAAGGCCGGGTTCGGTGAGATCGGCATGGGCCTGCTGCGGGCGATCAAGCCGTGGAACCAGTGGATCGCCGGCTGGGGATTCGACATGGCCAAGGGCCAGCCCGACGTCTCCGACGACGTTGTCCTCGAACAGATCCGGACCCTCGTCGGCGACCCGCACCTGGACGTCGAGATCGTGTCGCGGTCCTTCTGGTACGTCAACCAGCAGTACGCCGAGCATTACCAGTCCGGGCGGGTGCTGTGCGGCGGTGACGCCGTGCACCGGCACCCCCCGAGCAGCGGGCTGGGATCGAACACCTCCATCCAGGACGCGTTCAACCTGGCGTGGAAGGTCGCGTTCGTCGTCAAGGGCTACGCCGGGCAGGGCCTGCTCGAGTCCTATTCGCCCGAGCGGGTCCCGGTCGGCAAGCAGATCGTCGCTCGCGCCAACCAGTCCCGCAAGGACTACGCCGGGCTGCGCGAGTGGTTCGACCCCGGCAGCGACGATCCGGTCGCCGCCGGTCTGGCGAAGCTGAAGGAACCCACACCCGAGGGGGTCGCCCTGCGCGAGCAGCTGTACGAGGCGCTGGAGGTGAAGAACACCGAATTCAACGCCCACGGCGTCGAACTCAACCAGCGCTACGCCTCCTCCGCGGTCGTCCCCGAGCCCGATGCGGGCGACGAGGTGTGGGCACGAGACCGGCAGTTGTACCTGCAGGCCACCACCCGGCCCGGCGCGAAGCTGCCGCACGCGTGGCTGGTCGGCGAGGGCGGCACCCGCATCTCCACTCTCGATGTCACCGGGAAGGGAATGATGACCCTGCTCACCGGAATCGGCGGCCAGGCGTGGAAGCGTGCCGCCGCCAAACTCGACGTGCCGTTCCTGCGGACCGTGGTCGTCGGTGAACCCGGCACCATCGACCCCTACGGCTACTGGCGGCAGGTCCGCGACATCGACGAGGCCGGTGCCCTCCTCGTCCGACCCGACGGGTACATCGCGTGGCGGCACAGCGCCCCGGTCTGGGACGACAGCGAAGCATTGACCAGCCTCGAGGACGCGCTCACCGCAGTCCTCGACCGCCCGTCGGGCAGCAGCGAACCGGCCCCGGGCGCCACGCAGGAGCCGCAGTACAACACCCGGGCCGTGCCGATCACCGTCCCGCACACCACCCCCGCGGACGCAGCACCCGCCTCCGCCACCAGCACCACAACCGAGGGAGTAAACCGATGACCCGCCCGTACACCAGCGTCTGGAACGATCTGAACCAGGTCGAATTCAGCCAGGGCTTCATCCAAGCGGGCCCCTACCGGACCCGGTACCTGCACGCCGGCGCCACCTCCAAGCCGGCACTGATCCTGCTGCACGGCATCACCGGCCACGCCGAAGCATACGTCCGCAACCTGGCCGCACACGCCGAGCACTTCAACGTGTGGGCGATCGACTTCATCGGCCACGGCTACAGCAGCAAGCCCGATCACCCGCTCGAGATCAAGCACTACATCGACCACGTCCTGCAGTTCATGGACGCGATCGGCGTGGAGAAGGCCTCGTTCTCCGGCGAATCGCTCGGCGGCTGGGTCACCGCCCAGTTCGCGCACGATCACCCGGAGAAGGTCGAGCGGATCGTGCTCAACACCATGGGCGGCACCATGGCCAACCCGAAGGTGATGGAACGTCTCTACACCCTGTCCATGGAGGCAGCGAAGGACCCGAGCTGGGAACGCGTCCAGGCCCGGCTCGAGTGGCTGATGGCCGACCCGGCGATGGTCACCGACGACCTGATCCGCACCCGGCAGGCGATCTTCCAACAGCCGGACTGGCTCAAGGCCTGCGAGGCGAACATGGCCCTGCAGGACCCGGAAACCCGCAAACGCAACATGATCACCGACGCCACCCTCGAGGGCATCACCGCGCCCGCGCTGGTGCTGTGGACCACCAAAGACCCCTCCGGTCCCGTCGACGAAGCCAAGCGGATCGCCTCCCACATTCCCGGCGCGAAGCTCGCGATCATGGAGAACTGCGGGCACTGGCCCCAGTACGAGGACGCGGACACGTTCAACCAGCTGCACCTGGATTTCATGCTCGACCGCGCCTGATCGCCCGTGGGTGTCTGCCACCGCGAGCAGGCACCCGCGATCGGCGCCCCTTACACAGCCACCCCGATCCCTCGCACTCCCGGTCGACGAACCGCGCGAGAACCAGAAGGAAACAGACGATGCCCGTAGCGCTGTGCACGATGTCGCATTCCCCCCTCATGGGACGAAACGACCCGGCCCAAACCGTGATCGACGACGTCGATGCCGCGTTCGAGAATGCGCGCACGTTCATCGCCGACTTCGCCCCCGACCTGATCGTGATCTTCGCCCCGGATCACTACAACGGGGTCTACTACGATCTGATGCCCCCGTTCTGCATCGGTGCCGCGGCCCAGTCGGTCGGCGATTACGGCACCGAATCCGGACCGCTGAGCGTCGACCGCGACGCCGCCTACGCCCTCGCCCGGGAAGTCCTCGCCAGCGGCGTCGACGTCGCGTTCTCCGAACGCATGCACGTCGACCACGGCTTCGCGCAGGCCCTGCAGCTGCTGGTCGGCTCGATCACCGCGGTCCCGACCGTCCCGATCTTCATCAACTCCGTCGCCGAACCGCTCGGCCCGGTCAGCCGGGTCCGGCTACTCGGCGAGGCAGTCGGGCGGGCCGCGGCGAACCTGGACAAGCGGGTGTTGTTCGTCGGATCCGGTGGGCTGTCCCACGATCCGCCGGTACCGCAGTTCGCCACCGCCCCCGTGGAGGTGAAGGAGAAGCTCATCGACGGTCGCAACCCCACCGAGGACGAGCGCAACGCCCGCGAACAGCGGGTCATCGACGCCGGTCGCGACTTCGCCGCCGGGGTGGCCACCATTGCGCCGCTCAACCCGCACTGGGATCGCAACCTGCTCGACGTTCTCGCCTCCGGCGAGATCGAGCAGATCGACTCCTGGACCAACGAATGGTTCGTCGAACAGGCCGGGCACTCCTCCCACGAAGTACGCACCTGGATCGCCGCGTACGCGGCGATGAGCGCCGCCGGGAAGTACCGCGTCACCTCGACCTTCTACCGCGAAATCCCGGAGTGGATCGCCGGATTCGGCATCAGTACCGCCGTCGCCGTCGACGAATAGACCCCGCCGCTCCCATCACGCCGACCAACGAAAGAGACCCCGGATGACCTCCGTCCGCCCAGTAGACAATCACCTGATCGAGGACGCCGCCGCACGGCTGGCCGACGCCGAACGTGCCGGCGCCCCGTGCACCCCGGTACGGGATCTGATCGGGCGGACCGACGTCGACACCGCCTACCGCGTACAAACCCGCAACGTCGATGCGGCGGTCGCCGCCGGTCACCGGATCGTCGGCCGCAAGATCGGCCTGACCTCACCCGCGGTGCAGGCCCAGCTCGGTGTCGATCAGCCCGACTTCGGGGTGCTGTTCGACCACATGGATGTCAGCTCCGAGCTGCAGGTCAGACGGTCGCGGTTGCTGCAACCCCGCATCGAGGCCGAGATCGCCTTCATTCTCTCGCGCGACATCACCGACCCGATCACCAGCGAGGACGCCCCCGAGTACGTCGCGCAGGTGGTGGCGTCGTTCGAGATCGTCGACTCCCGCATCGCCGGCTGGGACATCAGCCTCGCGGACACCATCGCCGACAACGCCTCCTCCGGCCTGTACGTCCTCGGTGCGTCGATCCCCCGCACGGAGGCACCGGACCTGTCCGCCATCTCGATGACGATGACCGAGAACGGCACCGAAGTCTCCAGTGGGGTGGGGGCGGACTGCCTGGGCAGCCCCTGGAACGCGCTGGTGTGGTTGGCAAACACCAGCCTGTCCTACGGCTCCCCCCTGCGTGCCGGTGAGGTCGTGCTCTCCGGGGCGCTGGGCCCGATGGTCCCCGTCGTCGCCGGCGCCACCTACGCCGCCTCCATCACCGGGATCGGCGACGTCCGGGTCTCGTTCACAGACTGAAGAAGGAAGCAGAAACCCATGAGCACCACCAAAGTAGCGGTCATCGGATCCGGAAACATCGGAACCGACCTGGTCATCAAGCTCAAGCGGATCGCGAAGAACGTCGAGATCGCCGTCCTCGTCGGCATCGACCCGGCCTCCGACGGACTCGCACGGGCCCGCCGCCTGGGCATCAGCACCGTCGACACCGGGGTGCAGGGGCTGATCGAGCACCCCGAGTTCGACGACATCGAAATCATCTTCGACTCCACCTCCGCCAAGGCGCACCTGACCAACGCAGAAGCATTGCGCCCCTACGGCAAGCACCTGATCGATCTCACCCCCGCCGCGATCGGACCCTACGTGGTGCCCGCGGTCAACCTCGACCAGCACCTGGGTGCCCCCGACGTGAACATGGTGACCTGCGGGGGACAGGCCACCATCCCGATCGTGGCCGCGATCTCCAAGGTCACCGACGTGCACTACGCGGAGATCGTCGCCTCGATCGCGTCGAAGTCCGCCGGCCCCGGTACCCGGGCGAACATCGACGAGTTCACCGAAACCACCGCGAAGGCCATCGAGGAGGTCGGCGGCGCCGCGCACGGCAAGGCGATCATCGTCCTCAACCCCGCCGACCCGCCGCTGATCATGCGCGACACCGTCCTCGCCCTGGTCAGCAACCCCGACCAGGACGCAATCCGCCAGTCGATCACCGACATGGTCGCCACGGTGGCCGCCTACGTACCCGGCTACCGGCTCAAGCAGGACGTGCAGTTCACCGAGCTCGGCGGCGCCGACACGGTCGCCACCCTCACCGGCGGCGCCGATATCGGCTCACCGGTGTGGAAGGTGTCGGTGTTCCTCGAGGTCGAAGGCGCCGCCCACTACCTGCCCGCCTACGCCGGAAACCTCGACATCATGACATCCGCAGCGCTCCAGGTCGCCGAAAAGCTGGCCGAGCGCGCAGCATTGGAGATCGTACGATGAGCACCACCACCCCGACCGCCGACGACGGCGTCACCCTCTACATTCAGGACGTCACCCTCCGCGACGGCATGCACGCCACCCGCCACCACATCACCCCCGAGAACGTCGCCGTCATCGCCGGCGCCCTCGACAGCGCTGGCGTCGACGCCATCGAGGTCTCCCACGGCGACGGCCTGGCCGGGCACTCGTTGACCTACGGGCCGGGCAGTAACACCGACTGGGAATGGATCGAGGCCGCCGCCGCGGTGGTGCACCGCGCCAAGCTCACCACCCTGCTGCTCCCCGGCATCGGGACCGTCGCCGAACTCAAACGCGTCCACGCCCTGGGCGTCCAGTCGGTGCGGGTGGCCACCCACTGCACCGAGGCCGACGTCTCCGCCCAGCACATCAGCACCGCCCGCGAACTCGGCATGGACGTCTCCGGTTTCCTGATGATGTCCCATCTCGCCGAACCGCAGCAGTTGGCGGAGCAGGCCAAACTGATGGAGTCCTACGGCGCGCACTGCGTGTACGTCACCGACTCCGGCGGCCGGCTCACGATGGACGGTGTCCGCCAACGGGTCCGCGCCTACCGCGACATCCTCGACGCCGAGACCCAGATCGGCATCCACGCCCACCAGAACCTGTCTCTGTCGGTCGCCAACTCCGTTGTGGCGGTCGAAGAGGGCGTCACCCGGGTCGACGCCTCCCTCGCCGGGCACGGCGCCGGTGCCGGCAACTGCCCGATCGAACCGTTCGTTGCCGTCTCCGACCTGCACGGCTGGAAGCACAATTGCGACCTGTTCGCCCTCCAGGACGCCGCCGACGACGTCGTCCGACCCCTGCAGGACCGTGCGGTGCAGGTCGACCGGGAAACCCTCACCCTCGGCTACGCCGGCGTGTACTCGAGCTTCCTGCGGCACGCCGAAACGGCCGCCAAACAGTACGGGCTCGACACCCGGCAGATCTTGCTCGCCGTCGGCGAACGCGGACTGGTCGGCGGCCAGGAAGACCTCATCACCGACATCGCCCTCGACCTCGCGGCTCGTCAGTAGGAATGCACATGGGCCGACGGGTCGCCCTGGTCACCGGGGGCAGCCGCGGCATCGGGGCGGCCATCGCACATGCGGTGGCCGCCTCCGGCTTCGCCGTGATCGTTCACTACGGATCCGACCACGTGGCCGCTGCTGCGGTGGTTGACAGCATTACGGCTGCCGGGCATCTCGCGGCCGCCGTTCAGGCCGACCTGTCCCGACCCGAGGGGCCCGAAGCGCTGATGCGGGAGTTCGACTCCGCGCTCGACGGTCTCGGGCTCGACCGGGGGCTCGACATCCTCGTCAACAACGCCGGGGTCAATCGACGCGGAGCGCTCGAGCGCGTCACTGTTGAGGATTTCGACCGTCTGGTCGCGCTCAACCAGCGAGCCCCGTTCTTCGTGACTCAGCGTGCCCTGCCCCGCATGCGCGACGGCGGCCGCATCGTCAACATTTCCTCCGGATCCGCCCGCTACGCCAGACCCGACGTCATCAGCTACGCCATGACCAAGGGGGCGATCGAGGTGTTCACCCGCGCCCTCGCGGTAGACGTCGGCGAACGAGGCATCACCGTCAACGCCGTGGCGCCCGCCGCCCTCGACACCGACATGAACGCGCACTGGCTTCGCGGTGACGACCATGCCCGCACAACCGCCGCGTCCACCACCGCGCTGCGGAAACTCGCCACCCCGGACGACATCGCCGCGGTCGTGGCCTTTCTCGCCAGCGACGCCGCCGGTGCGATCACCGGGCAGGTCATCGACGCCACCAACGGCAACCGGCTGTAACGGCGTGACAGGCGAGGACTGCCCCAGCACCCGATCGCGACCCCACTGTCGAAAACCGATCCTTTTTCGACACCGCCTCTGACCGGCGGATTCGGCACGTCGGAGGCGTCGAAAACCTGTGTCGAGAAACTATGTCGAAAACCCTAGCCCACTGCACTTTTCGACAAGCTGATGGCTGTGACTCACGGCGATAAGTGGCATTGATTTCGCGGCTTTATATGGCGCTGCCTGCCGGACTCGCGGAGCCGCCGTTGGTCGTGTGAATTGGGATTGGGCTTGCAGGACGAACGGAGGGAATCGGGGCCACCTCCGTTCGCTGCGGCGGCGACAGAATGTGCGAGGGGCACCTTCCTGGTCGACGGCAAACTGTCGGTGAGCGCCGGCGTCGTGGAAGGAGAGATGGTTCGGGCGGTGAACCTTCTTGGTTGGCGCGCCATTGGCCGTGAAGCAGATACGCACAGCTGAGAGTTCGGCGAATTCAGTTGATGCCCTTCGCCCACCATCCGGATGGCGGGGATGCCGCAAGCTCCCAGCGTGGCGCGTAGTGCTCGAGGAATATCTGCCCCACCAGTTCCCCGCGGCTGCGCACCCCGGTCTTGTCGAAGATCGACTTCATGTGGTCTTGAATTGTGTAGACGGATAACGACATTGCGTGCGCCATCTCCCTTGTCGATCGCCCTTGGATGCACAGCGCAGTGAGATGGCATTCGCGTTGGGACAGTCCGTAGGCCATGGCAATGACGGGCGCGATCTCATGCGGCGTCGCGGGTTGGATGATGACGGCGGTGCGTCCGTCTTCGACGCCGGAAAGCCTGGTCCCGTACAGCAACAGCCAGGCGCCGGATCGCGTGCGTACCCGCGAGCGCGCGGCAAGTTCCAGCGGATCGGTGCCCGGTTCGATCGCCCGCGCCCGGGCCGCGATGGCCTGCACGACCTTCGATTCGAACGGCGTCGACGGCGCCGGGACCTCGACAATTTCGTCGATCCAGCGTTCCGCGGCGGGTGAGACCGATTCCGGGTTGCCCGCGGCGTCGAAGACCACCACGCCGGGGCCGTAGTCCACGGTCGTCACGGCGGCCTCGACCTCGTGGAGCATCGAACGTCGCAGACCGGTCGCGAGCGCGGGCGCCAGCGCGGCGATTGCGCGGACGTGCTCGGCGGTGTACCACGGCGCGCCCGCATCGCGCAGGAATGCCGCTGCACCCCAATAGACCCCGTCCGACACCAGGGAGACCCGCAGCTCGTCGCCGATTCCGTACGCCTCGTGCGAACGGTGCCGTGCACTGCGGGACAAATCTCCGTGGGTATCCAGACTAAGTGCACCCGCCAGGCGGCCACTGTGCGCAAGAAACGCCCACTTGTCGACGTCCTCGACCTCGTATTCGTAGTGCGCCAACCAGGATCCGGAACACCCAACGTTCCGGTTGACGCTGCCGGTGAACAGGATGGTGCCCGGGTCGACGGTGTGCCAGCAGCAGCGGTCATGTGGGATCACCGCGCGCAGGGCCTCGCTCATTCGCGCGCTGTACCCCACCCAGTCCAGCTGGTCGGCGGCGGCACGCGAGATTAGATCACGGACGCGTGGCAGCAAGCTCTGTGCCATGTCCGAAGTGTATCGCAGCAGGTTAGGGCTGCCTACCCCAGAAATCTGGGTGAATTCCCCAGGATTCAGGGATATGACGCAGAACCGACAACGACGACGCTGGTTTCATGACGATGACAGCCCATACCTCCGCCGAAACCGACCACGACCTGCCTAACCCGGAGCCGATCATGCAGCTGGCGTCCGGGTTCATGGCCGCCAAACACCTCTTCGCCGCCAGCGAACTCGGTTTGTTCGAGGCGTTGGGCGAGGGCCCCACCGACCTGCATGGCCTGGCCGCCCGCACCGGGCTTACTGCCCGAGCCACCCGGATCAGCGCCGACGCCATGATCGCGCTGGGTATGCTCGAACGCCGCGGCGAACAGTATGTCAATACCGAGACGGCGGCCGCGTTCCTCGCCGGCGGATCGCCCGCCGACCTGCGTCCGCTGCTGCGGTTCTGGGACAAGATCAGCTTCCCGGCGTGGGAAGACCTGGCCGGCGCACTCGCCCGCGGGCCGAAACGCCAGATCTTCGACCTCGACGCCGCCCTGCAACCCATCGCCTCGATCGGTGTCGAGGCGTTTTCGGCCGGCCCCTCGCTCGCCCTGCCGGACACGGTCGATCTGTCCGGCAGTCATCGACTCCTCGACATCGGCGGCGGCACCGGCTCCTGGTCCATCGCGGTGGCGCGCCACTGCCCGCAACTGAGCGCGACCGTGTTCGAGCTGCCGGCGGTTGCCCAGACCGCGCAGGACCGCATCGCGTCGGTCGGGCTGGAGGGGCGAATCGACGTATGCGCCGGCGACGCGATGGCCGACCCGCTGCCCGCCGGATATGACGCCTTCCTGGTCGCGAACCTGGTGCATTACTGGTCGCCGGAGCAGAATCGTGCGCTGCTACAACGCATTCGCGACGTCGCCGCACCCGGCGCCATGCTGCTGATTGCCGACTTCTGGACCGACCCCACCCACACCCAGCCGGTCGCGGCCGCCCTGATGGCGGGCGAATTCGCGGTCCACCTCGAACACGGCGACGTCTACAGCGCCGGAGAAGGCATCGCCTGGCTGCAGGACACTGGCTGGCGCTACCACGACCATCGCTCGCTCACCGGCCCGATGAGCGTCATTGTCGCCGAAACCGCATGAAACAAGACAACACCCAAGGAGCACACGATGAGCGAGCATCAAGTCGCAATCGTCGGTGCCGGCACCTCCGGGGTCGCGGCGGCGGTGGCCCTCGCCGACCGTGGCATCAACCCGTTGCTGATCGACCGAGCCGACCAAGTCGGTTCGTCGTGGCACTCTCGTTATGACCGGCTGCGACTGAACACCGGCAGGCAGTTCTCCCACCTGCCGAACCGCCCCTACCCCAAGGGCACACCGACCTTTCCCACGCGGGAACAGGTGATCGAGCATCTCGAGCGGCACGCACGTGCGGACGGGATCGAGCTGCGCCTGGGCTGCCCGGTGGAACGGCTCGACCTAACGGACGGGCACTGGCGGTTGACCACCGCTGCCGGTTCGGTCGACGCTGCCGAGGTGGTGGTCGCGACCGGCTTCGATCATGAGCCCTTCGTCCCGGACTGGCCCGGACGCGGGGACTGGCGGGGTGCACTGGTTCATTCCTCGCAGTACCGGAATCCCTCGCAGTACAACGGGAAACGGGTCCTCGTGGTGGGAGCGGGCTGCTCGGGCATGGAAATTGCCTACGACCTCGCCACCGGAGGCGCGGCAAAGGTCTGGCTTTCGGCTCGCACGCCGCCGAACATCATGCTCCGCCAGGGACCTGGTGGCATGCCGGGAGACTTCATCGCGACGCCGCTCTACCATGCCCCGGTCCCTATCGCGGACGCAATCGCTCGGTTCGGCCGGGAGAGGAGCATCGGCGACCTGCGCGAGTTCGGATTACCGATCCCCGACGAGGGGATCTTCGCCCGCAGCGCCCGCCTCGGCGTGGCACCGGCGATCGTCGACAAGGAGCTCATCGCCGCGATCCGAGACAGGTCCATCGAGGTCGTTCGCGGAGTCGAGTCACTCGACGCGGACAGCGTGTGGCTGGTGGACGGTGTGCGAATCGACCCGGAGGCGATGGTCTGCGCGACGGGGTTCCGCCAGGAACTCGAAAAGCTGGTCGGGCACCTCGGCGTACTGGACGAGCGAGGTTGGCCGCACGCCACCGGTGAAAAGCCGGCCGCCGAGAGGTTGCGTTTCATCGGGTTCGTGCCCAGGCCGTCGCAGATCGGGTTCGCGGCGAAGCAGGCTCGCCGCGCGGCCCGAGCGATCGCGCGGGAACTGCGGTGAGCGTCGGCGGTAGGATTCTCCCGCCCTGCCCCGGCGCTGGCTACGCACGGGTCTCCAGCGCAGACCAGAACCCTGACCACCGCACCGAGTACCACCTGCGGCGGCAAAACCTCGCCAGCCTCCCCGTGCTGTGTGACGTGCGCAGCCGTGTCTGGGCGCTGGGAACGGCCCAATCCTGAACGGCACCCTGGCCGCATATGCGACATCCCCGAACCTTGGGTAAGGCTCGGGGATGTCGCCGTCGGGGCTAAAACCCGCCGCAATACACCGGGGAGGGTTTCTCGGGCGTAGAACACTCCGGGGTGTAGTTGTAGCCCGGATTCACGGGGTCCGTCGCGCCATAGGTTCCGGGATCTGTCCCGCCGTAGGTGGTGCCGGGGTCCGTCCCGCCGTAGGTGGTGCCGGGGTCCGTCCCGCCGTAGGTGGTGCCAGGATCCGTCCCGCCGTAGGTGGTGCCAGGATCCGTCCCGCCATAGGTGGTGCCGGGATCCGTCGCACCGTGTTGGTCCGTGCCCGCCATCGGTTGCACCGGAGCCGGTGCAACGAGCGGTGGCGCTACCCCTCCTTGGACAGGGCCCTGCGGTGGGGGCTCGGGAGCGGCCTCGACCGGGGGTGCGGGAACTGGCTGGGCGAGCGGCGCGGGTGCCGTCCCGTCATGGCCCGGTTCGGTGGCCGAGGGCACTGGGACGGGTGCTATCACCGGGGCCGGCATGGGCACCGGAGGAGCCGCCGCCGCGGGATCCGCCGGAGGATCGGGGATCTCAGCAGGTAGATCACCGGGTGCAGAATTTGCGGGGCCGGGGGCAGGGGGAGCTGGCGGCGCCGGCGCAGCAGCCGGTACGGGAACCGGCGCGGGCGCGGGCGTATCGGATACGGATTCAGGAGGCACTTCCGGACCCGGTGCGGGCTCGACCGGGGCGGCCACCTCGCTCCCCGGATCGGGCGCCTCGATCTGGGCGGCCGGGCGGTTCAACATCTTCGGGCCGGGTTGGACCGGGGTGTTCCCGTAGTTCACGTAAACGGCACCGATCAGGCCGATCGCGGCGATGCCGACGACAAGGAGAACCACAGCGGGCCCGCTGAGGCCAAGGAGCAGCCGGGCCTCCCGAGCCCTCTTCACGACACCAAAGGGTCGGGCCGCCTGGGCGGCACTATTGGCGAGCCTGGCGCCCCGGCTGAGTGTCTGGACCGCCCGAGCGGCCTGGGCGGCGTTCTTAGCGTCTACGAACTTGCGCATCTCAAAGAACTTCTCGGCCATCTGCGCAGCTTCGGGGCCGTGCTTTCCGAGGAAAGCTGCTGTCTGAAGCTCCGCCTCGACTGTCGCGACGGTGGTGTTCGCCGCTGCGGCAGCTTCGGCCACGGTCATCTGCCCGTACCGCAGTTTCTCGATGATTGTTGCCCAGGGTATTCCTGGCTCGGTCATTGGGATTCTTCTTCTATCGTCTGGAGCATCCCTTCGGTTGGGAACACCCTCGTGGTTGCGGACAACCCTCGTCCTCACGCACCGGAAGGTGCACCAGCCCTAGGGTGAACAAACGGACACCTCAGGTGCGACTTCTAACACCCCGCGGTTGGTCACAATCGAACCGCCCGGGTCGATGATGGCGACAACGTCACTGCCGTCAGGCCGGTCATGGTTAACACCGGCGACGGCCTGGCCGCCGCCCGTGCCCGCGGCCGGAAGGGTGGCCGGCCCTCGAAGCTCAGCTCGGACCAGATCGAACTCGCTCAACGCCTGTACGACGCGGGGGAACACACCGTCGCGCAGATGGCGGGCATGCTGAAAGTGCCGCGCACCACGGTGTATGGGCATTTGAACAAGCGCGTGGACATCGCGCCGGTTACGCAGGAGATCACCGTAGTCGCCGATCCACCTGCACCGCTGCCGACGTCTCGGACGTGCCCGACCTGTGGACATGAACCCACCACTCGCGCCGAGGTAGCGCACCAAACTGCGGACCTCGCGGTGGCCTGGCTCCACGCCGATCCCGACCACCGAGGGACAGTCGCCAGCCGCCACCACTGTCGGCATTGCGAACCCGGGCAACCTTCATTCGATGTCGCCTGCAGCATTTGCGGCGACGGGCCCATCCTCGCCGGCACACTCGCCGAGCAAGCGAAGAACGGCAACCTGACTGAGCCGGTTCAACGATGGCTCTCGGCCGCAGGGTGGACGGTCACACCGGATCGCTTATGCCAGGGCCACGCATGAGATGCGCCGGGCTGACCCACGTGCCACGGTGGAGGAATACCGCACCTTTCGAATACCGCACACCACCAGTCCTACGCGACGTCCGGGCGGTAGCCGGCTGCGAGGACGGCGACGGTGGGCGGCGGTGTCAGGACGGTGGCGGTGCCGGTCGGCCGGTTCGCCGGAGTCCCGTATCCCTCGGCCGACCACGAAACGACGGTCTCACCCAGCACGATGGCGGGGCCGCCGTCGAACAGCGCGAAGGCGCCGTCGGGCAACGACGACCACGGGGCCTCGTGCGTGCGCTGGTGGGAACCGACCAGCCGTTCCGCGTGCAACCGGGCGTCCATCTCGTCCGCGCCGGGCTGCCCGCCCCCGTGTGCCGACTGCCAGGCGGCGCGAAAGTCGTTGTACCGCTCGCGTCGGCACAGGGCGCACGGCCGGTGCCCGGCCGCGAGGGCCACCGCCTCGTCGTGGAAGAACAGAACCGTGTAATGGCCCTCGCTCCACTGGGCGACGGTGCGGGCCGGGTAGTCGGTGACGCAGATGATCCACCGCTTGCCGGAATGGTTGCGCACGACGGTGTGCCCGCGGTGCAGGCAGCCCCGGTTCCCCATGAACCGGCCACGGAGTGGAATGGCGACGATCTCGGATCGGGGTGACACGCGATTCCGTTCGGCCATGTGCCGATGGTAGCCAGCCGACCCGCGCGTCAAAACCGGATGAGTACCCCCATCCGGCGCTAACCTGGGCTCAAGGGTTCCGCTCGGACGGGTGTCCCCGTCCGCCCGCGGTCCCGGTCACAGTTCCTCACGATCTGAGGGCAGGAGGCAGGCAGCATGGACGCCATCACCCAGGTTCCGGTGCCCACCAACGAGCCGGTCCACACGTACGCGCCGGGCAGTCCCGAACGTTCCCGAGTGCAATCGGCACTCACCGACATCGCCACCAATCCCGTCGACATCCCGCACGTGATCGGCGGGAAACACCGGCACGGCAACGGCGAGCGCGTCGACGTCGTGCAACCCCACCGGCACGCCGCCGTGCTCGGCACACTGCGCAGCGCCACCCACGACGACGCGTCGGCGGCGGTCGAGGCGGCCACGGCCGCGGCACCGCACTGGCGGGCCCTCTCGTTCGACGACCGGGCCGCGGTCATCCTGCGCGCCGCCGACCTGCTGTCCGGGCCGTGGCGCGAGACGCTCGCCGCGGCGACGATGCTCGGCCAGTCGAAGTCGGTTCAGCAGGCGGAGATCGACGCGCCGTGCGAGCTGATCGACTTCTGGCGCTTCAACGTTCACTTCGCCCGCCAGATCCTCGCCGATCAGCCGATCTCCTCACCGGGTGTGTGGAACCGGCTCGAATACCGTCCGCTCGAGGGCTTCGTCTACGCCATCACGCCGTTCAACTTCAGCGCGATCGCGGGCAACCTGCCGACCGCGCCCGCGTTGATGGGCAACACGGTGATCTGGAAGCCGTCGTCGACGCAGACCGTCGCCGCGTACTGGACCATCAAGCTGCTCGAGGCTGCGGGAATGCCTCCGGGTGTGATCAATCTGCTCACCGGCAGCGGGCAGGCGGTCTCGGAGGTGCTGCTGAGCGATCCTCGCCTCGCGGGTATCCACTTCACCGGGTCGACCCGGACGTTCCAGCATCTGTGGAGCGAGGTGGGCGCGAACATCGGGAAGTACGCCGGCTACCCCCGGCTGGTGGGGGAGACCGGCGGGAAGGACTTCGTGGTCGCGCACGCGTCGGCCGACGAGGACGTGTTGCGAACGGCGCTGATCCGCGGCGCGTTCGAATACCAGGGCCAGAAGTGTTCGGCCGCTTCCCGTGCGTACGTCCCGAAGTCGCTGTGGCGGCGGATGCGGGACACGTTCACCGCGGAAGTCGACGCCCTCACCTACGGTGACGTGACGGATCTGGAGAATTTCGGCGGTGCCCTCATCGACCGGCGTGCGTACGACAAGAACGTCGCGGCCATCGAACGCGCCCGCAGCGCTACTGGCCTCGAGATCGCCGTCGGCGGCAAGTACGACGACAGCGTCGGCTACTTCGTCCGCCCCACCGTGCTCCTCGCCGACGACCCGGCCGACGAGGCGATGACCACCGAGTACTTCGGTCCGATCCTGACGGTGCACGTGTACGACGACTCGGCGCCGAACGCGTTCGCCGACGTGCTCGCCACGGTCGACTCGGCGGCCCCGTACGCGCTGACCGGTGCGGTGATCGCCGACGACCGCCAGGCCGTCGAGCAGGCAACGTCTGCTCTCCGGTTCACCGCCGGAAACTTCTACGTCAACGACAAGCCGACCGGTGCCGTCGTCGGGCAACAGCCGTTCGGTGGGGCCCGCGCCTCGGGCACGAACGACAAGGCCGGGTCCAAGCTCAACCTGCTGCGGTGGGTGTCGGCCCGCACCATCAAGGAGACGTTCGTCCCCGCCACCGATTACCGATATCCGCACATGGGGTCGGAATGAAAGCGCCCACGGTTCTGGCGAATCCGCTGCGCCCGGCGATCCTCGCGGCGGCCCGGTCGTCCCGCGTCAAACGGGCGGTCACCGGCGCCCCCGTCACACGGAAACTCGTCGACCGCTTCGTCGCCGGGGAGAACCGGGAGTCGGCGCTCGCAACCGTCCGGGAGATCCTCGATTCGGGCCGGTCGGTGTCGATCGACTTCCTCGGTGAGGACACGCGTGACGCGGCCGGAGCCCAGGCGACGGTCGACGAATATCTGGCGCTCGTAGCCGATCTCGGAGCGCTACCGGAAGCCGCGGAAGGGACTTCGGGTGTTCGCCGCCTCGAGGTGTCGATGAAACTGTCGGCGCTCGGGCTGGCACTCGCCGGCGACGGTCGCAGGATCGCCACCGACAACGCCCGCACGATCTGCGCCGCCGCGGAGGCGGCCGGGGTGTGGGTGACCGTGGACGCCGAAGACCACACGACCACCGATTCGACGCTGGCGATCGTGCGTGAACTCCGCAGCGACTACCCCTGGCTCGGTGCGGTGGTGCAGTCGTACCTGCGACGCACCGAGGACGACTGCCGTGCCCTCGCCGGCCCCGGTTCGAGAGTCCGGCTCTGCAAGGGGGCGTACCGGGAACCCGAGTCCGTGGCTTTCCAGGACCGCGCCGCCGTGGACGCGTCGTATCTGCGCTGCCTCGGGATCCTGATGGACGGATCCGGGTACCCGATGGTGGCCTCGCACGATCCGGCCGTCATCGACGCGGTCGCCCCGCTGGTCGGGCGCACCGGCCGCGCCGCGGACGCCTACGAGCACCAGATGCTGTTCGGGATCCGGGACGTCGAGCAGCGTCGGCTCGCGAACGAGGACAAGCAGGTTCGGGTGTACGTGCCGTACGGAAGTCAGTGGTACGCGTACTTCATGCGGCGGCTGGCCGAGCGTCCCTCGAACCTGCGGTTCTTCCTGCGCTCGGTGGTCACCCGGGACTGACCGGTGCAGTCGCGGTTCGGTTCCCGCGAGGGCGCGCCGTTGTAGAGTTTCGCGGTGACGACTTCTGGCGCGGGATGGACCAGCGCGGTCCTCTTCGCGGTCGTTCTCGTACTCGCGACGCTGCTCGGTTCGACGCGCATCGGCGAGGTCCGGCTCACCCGTCCGCCGCGCACCGCGGTGGTGTTGTGGTTGCTGATCGCGGTGCCGTCGCTGCTGCAGTTCGTCGTCCCCGCAGTCCTCGACGCCCTCGAGCGTGACCCCACCCAGATCCGGGACCACCAGTGGTGGCGGATCGTCACCTCGGTTGCGGTGCAGGACGGGGGACTGGCCGGAACCGTGGTGAATCTGCTCGTTCTCGCCTGGGTGGCCCCGCTCGCGGTCCGGGTCTGGGGTGGAGCGCGGGCCGTACTGCTGTTCGTGGCGAGCCAGATCATCTTCGGCCTGTTCACCGCGTTCCTGTTCCCGTCGCCCGGCGCGGGCAACTCGGGTGCCACGCTCGCGCTGGCCGCGTCCCTCGCCGGTCTGGTGGTGATGCAGTCCAAGGAGCGGCGAGCACTCGCCGCGAGCGGCGGCATCGTCGTCGCCGGTGTCCTGCTGGTGGTCGTCGACGACGCCCACGGACTGGCTGTTCTGACCGGGGCGCTGCTGGGCGCGGCGCTGGCCACCGTCAGTCCGCCACCGGGAGACCCACCGGACCGCGTCCGGGCCCTGTGAGAAGCTGACCGTGTGCTGCTGCGATCTCTGAACCCTCTGGCCGTCGCCCAGGGCGACGACATTCCCGACGCCATCCGGATCGGCGACACCACCCTGTCGCGCGGCGACGTGCTCGGTGCGGCGACGTCCGTGGCCGAACGTGTGGCACGCGCGGATCGGGTCGCGATCCTCGCCACCCCCACCGTCACCACCGTCCTCGCCGTCGTGGGCTGCCTCATCGCCGGGGTGACCGCGGTGCCGGTGCCGCCCGATTCCGGCCCCGCCGAACTCGAGCACATCCTGCGCGATTCCGGCGCGCAGGCGTGGCTGGGCGAGGCGCCCGCGGACGCGGCGGGCCTGCCCGTCGTTCCGGTCCGCGTCCACGCCCGGTCGTGGCACAGCTACCCGGAGCCGCCCGAGTCGGACATCGCGTTCGTGCTCTACACCTCCGGCACCACGGGGCCGCCCAAGGGGGTCCTGATCAGCAGGAAGGCCATCGCCGCCGGCCTCGATGCCCTCGCGGACGCCTGGCAGTGGACCGGCAACGACACACTGGTGCAGGGACTTCCGCTGTTCCACGTCCACGGTCTCATCCTCGGTGTGCTGGGACCGTTGCGTATCGGCAGCCGTCTCGTCCACACGGTCAAGCCCACCCCGGCGGCCTACGCCGCGGCACGGGGAACGATGTACTTCGGTGTTCCCACGGTGTGGAGTCGCATCGCCGACGACCCCGAGTCGGCGCGCGCGTTGTCGGGTGCGCGACTGCTGGTGTCGGGCAGCGCCCCGTTGCCCGTGCCGGTGTTCGAGAAGCTGCACGAGCTGACCGGGCTCGCACCGATCGAGCGGTACGGCATGAGCGAGACGATGCTCACGCTCAGCACCCGGGCCGACGGCGAGCGTCGCCCGGGGTGGGTCGGTGTGCCGGTCCGCGGCGTCGAGACCCGGCTGCGCGACGAGCGCGGCGGCGACGTCCCCCACGACGGCGAATCCATCGGCGGTCTGCAGGTGCGGGGCCCGATGCTCTTCGACGGCTATCTGGGCCGGCCCGACGCGACGGCCGAATCCTTCACGGACGACGGCTTCTTCAAGACCGGCGACGTCGCCGTCATCGACCCGGACGGGTTCCACCGCATCGTCGGCCGCGAATCCACGGACCTCATCAAGTCGGGCGGATTCCGGGTCGGGGCGGGGGAGGTGGAGACCTCTCTTCTCGGCCACCCGAGTGTGCGGGAAGCCGCGGTGGTCGGCGTTCCCGACCCGGACCTCGGGCAGCGGCTCGTGGCGTTCGTGGTGGGGGACGATGTGTCGGAATCCGAGCTGATCGAGCATGTGGCCACCGAACTGTCGGTGCACAAGCGGCCCCGCGAGATCCGGGTGGTCGAGTCGCTTCCGCGCAATGCGATGGGCAAGGTGCAGAAGAAGCAACTGTTCTGAAATCGGTAGGCTGGCGAACGATACCGGCCCGACACGGATTGGCAGGCGCACAGTGAGTGTGGAGAGCATCGTTCAGAGCACCCGAATCGTCCTCGCGTCACGGCCGGACGGTGCGCCGACCGCCGACAACTTCCGGCTCGAGGCGGTGAACCTGCCCGAACCCGCCGACGGTCAGGTGCTGGTCCGCGTCATCTACCTGTCCCTCGACCCGTACATGCGCGGCCGGATGAGTGCGGCGGAGTCCTACGCCGACCCGGTCGAGATCGACGAGGTCATGGTCGGTGGCACCGTCGGGCAGGTGGTCGATTCCCGGCACCCGGATTTCGCAACCGGTGACTACGTTCTCGGGTATGCGGGCTGGCAGTCGCACGCCGTGGTCGACGGCAACCAACTCCGCACACTCGACCGCGACGCCGCGCCGCTGTCGACCGCCGTCGGAGTTCTCGGCATGCCGGGCTTCACCGCGTACTCCGGCCTGTTGAAGATCGGGCAACCGAAGGCGGGTGAGACGGTGGTCGTCGCGGCGGCCAGTGGTCCGGTCGGCTCGGCGGTGGGGCAGATCGCGAAACTGAAGGGCGCCCGTGCCGTCGGGATCGCAGGCGGACCGGAGAAGTGTGCCTACCTGCTGGACGAACTCGGATTCGACGCCGCCGTCGACCACCGGTCCCCGAACTTCGCCGAGGAACTGCGCGCCGCGTGTCCCGACGGCATCGACGTGTACTTCGAGAACGTCGGCGGTGCGGTGGCCGCGGCAGTGCTGCCGCTGCTCAACCTGTATGCGCGAGTTCCCGTGTGCGGCTTGATCGCGCAGTACAACGACACGGAGGTCCCCGAGGGGCCGGATCGGCTGCCGGGATTCTTCACCCGGGTGCTGGTCAAGAGCCTCACGATCCGCGGATTCATCCAGCGCGAGTTCGTCTCCGAGATGTACGCGGACTTCCAGCGTGATGTGTCCGGGTGGATCCGAGAGGGCCGATTCGCCTACCGCGAGGACATCGTCGACGGGCTCGAGAATGCGCCTGCGGCGTTCATCGGCCTCCTCCGGGGCAGCAACTTCGGCAAGCTGGTGGTCCGGGTCGCCGAGGAGAACTGACACACTGAATCGCCCTGGATCGAGTGGAGACTCCGGTTCAGGCCACCTCGGGGGTTGAGGCAGCCGGGGGACGCTGTTCACGATAGCGGGTCTCGTACCAGATCGGCGAGAGATAGTCGATCGACGAGTGCAACCGGTCCGCATTGAACCACCGCACCCACTCGGCGGTTTCCCTCTCCACCTCGGCCCGACCGCTCCACGACGCGGCACGGTCGATCAACTCGGTTTTGTAGAGACCGATCGTCGATTCCATCAACCCGTTGTCGAGGGCGTCCCCGACGCTGCCGATCGACCCGGCGATCCCCGAAGCGATCAATGCCTCGGTGAACGCCAGCGACGTATACTGGCTCCCCGCATCGCTGTGATGCACCAAACCCGTTGAGGTGAAACGGATGTCGGCTCTCCTGCGGGTGAACAACGCCTGCTCGAGCACTCCGGTGACCAACACGGTGGTCTTGGATGTCATCACCTGCCACCCGAGGATCCGGCGGGAGAACACGTCGACACAGAACGCCGTGTACACGAATCCGGTGAGTGTCCACACGTACGTAAAGTCCGCGACCCACCACTGATCGGGACGGTGAGGGGTGTCCCATTTCCTGTTGATCAGATCCGGGTGTCGTGGTGCCCGCTCGTCGCTCTCGGTGGTGGTCGTGCGGCGTTTGCCGCGGATCACCCCGCGGATCCCGCAGATCTTCATCAGGCGGGCCACCTGATCGCGCCCGATGACGTCGCCGGCGTGTTTCATCGCCCACCAGATCTTGCGGGCACCGTAGAGGCGCTTGTTGGCCACGTACACCCTGTGCACGGCGTTTGCGGCGTACGCCTCGTCCAGGTCGGTGTCCGAGATGGGTCCGCGCTGCTTGGTCTTGTAGTAGGTGGACGGGGCGATGCTGATGCCGTGCTCGGTGAGCACGGCACAGATCGGGTCGACCCCGAATTGGGAACGGTAGGCGTCGATGTAGTCGACGATCACCGCAGTCGGCGGTCGACCTCCGCCGCCGCGAAAAACGCGCTCGCGGTTTTGAGAATCTCGTTGGCCCTACGCAATTCGGCGTTTTCCTTCCGCAGCGCCTTCAGCTCGGCGGCGCTGGCGGCGGCCGAGGACTCGGGGGCGGTGCCGGTGTCGGAACCCTCACGGTCGATCCAGTTCCGGAGCGTATCGGGGTTGACGTCGATCAGCGCTCCGACGTGGCGGCGGGCTGCGACCTTCGTGTCGCCGTGCTCGTTGATCCGATCCCGGTACATCCGCACTGCCCGCTCACGGGTCTCGGTGTCGTACTTCCTCGGTGCTGGCATGACTTCATTCTCCTGGTTCAATCAGGAGTCTCCACCCGACCCAGGACAGTTCACACCCCGGTCTGTGGCACCTCACACCCGCGGGGATGCCGGGAGGGCCCCGCTCGGCCCGGAGCCGAGACTCGACCGGCGGTCGATTCGCCGCCGGACACGGGACCGGACGACGGCCGTCCACGTCGGATCGCCCGTATTCGCCCTGGACAGGGCTCTGTCGTGATACAACGGTGACAGAAGCGAACCCTCGTTATGTTTTCGTGATGTCGATGGTGCGGGAGTTCGGTGTCATCCACATATGGGAGTGATCAGATCTATGACGAATCATAGTTCGGGGCCGGGTTCGCAGATCCTCGTCGACGGCAGGCCCGCCTCCGCCCCGCTGCGCGACACACTGACGGTCGCGCAGAAACTGGTCCGGCATTTCGCCGACAACGTGACCCCGTGCGGTTCGCTTCCCGGCGAACAGCTGCAGAGCGACGTCATGGATTTCACGATCGTCTGCCTCGGCCTCGGTATCCAGATGCTCGACGAGGGCATCAGCCCGACGGACGAGGACCTCGCAGAGGTGCGCAACAGTTCCGCGCGCTGGGCCCGCGAGGGATTCCCGTTGAAGCTCGTACTCCGCATCCTGCACGAAGGTATCCAGGAGGCCGGCGACCTCGTCGCCTCGAACGCCCGCGAGGAAGACCTGCCCGAACTCCTGGTCATCCAGAAGGTGATGTTCAGCCTCCTCGAATGCGTGACCGTCGCCGCCACGACCAGCTACGTGGAGGAACTCGAAGCCGTCAACAGCGAACGTGACGGTGCCGCGGTCAATCTCGTCACGGCGCTGCTCAGCGGCAGAAAGGCGGCGACCGCCGCGCGGCACGCGGGCGTGGAGCTGGCCGACGAGTACGTGGTGCTGGGACTGTCGATTCCGTCGCATCCCACGGAGGCCGTGACACACCGGCGCAAAACCGTCGTCGCCCGGCAGAAGCTCCGCCGGTTGCAGATCGAGCTCGCGGACGCCGCGGGTGGTGCCGCCCTCTGTTCGCTGAGCCCGGACGGTGGAACGCTGTTGCTGCCCGGCTCACCCGAGCGGGCCTGGATGGTGTCCCTGCTCGACCGCATCGGAGCGGCCGCCGGAGTTCCGCTCACCGCCACGGCAACCCGGGTTCGCACCGCCGGTATCCCCGCGGCTGCCGACCAGGTCCACGAACTCCTCGACCTCGCCCATCAGCTGGCGCTGGAACCGGGTCTCTACGAGATGGACGATCTGGCGCTCGAATACCAGCTCACCCGGCCCGGACCGGGCAGAAGCCACCTGGCGCGGCTCCTCGAGCCGTTGCAGGGCTCACCCGAACTGATCGAAACGCTCGAGGTGCACATCGGCCACGATCTCAATCGGCAGCGCACCGCGAAGCAGATGCACCTTCACACCAATACGGTGGACTACCGGCTCAAGCGGGTGGCGCAGCTGACGGGCTGCGATCCGACCCGCCCGTCCGGGCTGCGGCAGATCCAGGCCGCGCTCGTCGCCCGCCGGCTCGAGGTCGCACAACCCGAGCGCTGACCCGCTGGTCGCCCCCGAGGCGGAAGAGGGCTCCGACCCGTCACTCGCGCAGCATCGTACGCTGCACCGTTCGCTACGATGTGGGGCGGATTATATTCGGTCCGGGTGTGTCGGTGGACGTCTCGTGACCGAAATGTTAGGGAGGCAGACGATGGCCGGAGGGCGTCATTCGAGCGCGGGGCAGGAGCGCGGTGGTCGCTCGCCCGGGTTCTACGCGGTGTGCGCCGCTGTCGTGATCGGGCTCGTGGCCTCCGTGGTCGTCGTCGTTCAGGCGGTGCGCTCCTGGGCCGACGACTGCGATCAGGTCACCGACTACACGCTCGCCGCCGACCCGAGCATCGTGCCCGCTCTGAACCGCATTCTCGGCGAGGCGAAGGACACCGACCTGGGCTGCGCGAACGTCGCTGTCAGCGGCGCGACGTCCGGCGACATCGCGGGACGGCTCGGCAAGGGAACAGACGCCCCGGATCTCTGGATCCCCGACACCGGCGCCTGGGTGGGCAAGGCGGCACTCACCGCAGCCGGTCCGGTCGAGGTGATGTCGGGTTCGATCGCATCGTCGCCCGTTGTCCTGGCGTCCCGCGAGGCGGACGCCCCCACGGCGCCGACGTGGCTCGCGGCCCTCCAGATCAAGGACATCCAGCTGGGCAACCCCCTCGTGACCGGGGTGGCGCAGGCTCCGATAAACGCGGCACTCGCCGAGGGCCAGGCCGATCCCGTGTCCGCGGGGACGGTGCGGGCGGCGCTGGTCCCGCTCGCGCAGGAGGAGAGTGCACGCACCGCGGACGAGCCCGTTGGCGAGGAGATGCTGCAGGGCGTCGTCGACAACGGCGGAGTTGCCGTGGCCACCGAACAGTCCGTGCTCGACTTTTCCGACGGTGACGGCGCGCGCACGCTCACCGCGACGGTGCCCCCGACGGGCAGCAACTTCATGAACTTCCCGCTCGTCGTCACGTCGCCGGCCCCCGACCGGCACTACAAGGCCACCCAGGTGGCACGTGCCGTCGCCGCGGTTCTCGGTGGCGAGGAGGCCCGCGCG
This sequence comes from Rhodococcus sp. A14, assembly GCF_011603105.1. NCBI lineage: Bacteria > Bacillati > Actinomycetota > Actinomycetes > Mycobacteriales > Nocardiaceae > Rhodococcus > Rhodococcus sp. A14. The sequence goes on from NZ_JAAOQS010000060.1 coordinate 29,231, forward strand.
GTACTCGCGGAGCACGGATTCCGCGGACCCGACGGGAGTCCACTGGCCGACGGCCGCGGTGTCGGCAGGGTCACCAAGCTCGCGCTCGAGGACGAGTCGGCACTACAGGACGCCCTCGGCGGGTGGGCGTTGATGGCACTACCCATTCGCACGCTCGTCGCGATCGACGTGTCGGGGTCGATGGAGACCCCCGCAGGCAGCCGGTCGCGCATGGATCTCACGGTCGATGCCGCACTCGCCGGCAATGCGATGTTCCCGGACAGCGTGTCGGCGGGGTTGTGGGCGTTCTCGCAGGGCCTCGGTGGGGGACCGCAGGACTACAAGGAGATGGTCCCGATCCGCCGCTACGACACGGTGGTCGACGGTCTCACGCAGCGCCAGCTGATGGCGCAGCAGGCGGGGAAGGTCGACGCGCTGATCGGCGGCGGCACCGGTCTGTACGACACGACGCTCGCCGCGTTCCGGACGGTGCAGGAGACGTACGACCCGCGCGCTGTGAACAGTGTGATCATCCTGACCGACGGCGCAAACGAGGATCCGGACTCCATCACGAAGGAACAGCTCCTGAGCATCCTGCAGCGTGAGACGGATCCGGCCCGGCCCGTCATCATCGTGACGATCGGCATCACCGACGACGCGGACGCGGCCACCCTCGCCGAGATCTCGCGGGTGACCGGAGGATCGAGCTACGTCGCGAAGGATCCCGCCGACATCGCCAACGTGTTCGTCAACGCATTGGCGGCGCGCGGTCGCAGCTAGCGGAATACTGTTCCGGCGCACTAGCCATCCATCGGTCGACAGTGCTTGGGTGAAAGGGGGAGTCGGACCCATTCGAGGAGCTCGTCATGGCCAAGCCGTTCAGAGGTGTCGTCAATCTCGATATTCGGGACTCGATCCCGGATTGGGGTCCCTACGAGCAGCCGAAGGCGCCGCCCGGTTCGCCGAACGTCCTCTACATCGTGCTCGACGACGTCGGTTTCGGAGCGATGGGCTGCTACGGCGGGCCGATCGAGACCCCGAACATCGACCGGATCGCCGCAAACGGTCTGCGGTACGGCCAGTGGCACACCACCGCCCTGTGTTCCCCGACGCGATCCTGCCTGCTGACGGGGCGTAACCACACCACCAACGGGATGGCCTGCATCAGTGAGTGTGCTGTCGGATTCCCCGGTGGGAACGGGCACATCCCTCCCGAGTGCGCTACCCTCGCCGAGATCCTGGTCGAGCAGGGCTTCAGCACCGCGATGGTCGGCAAGTGGCACCTGTGCGCCGAGGACGAGATGAACCTGGCGTCAACGAAACGGAACTGGCCGGTCGGCCGCGGCTTCGAGCGCTTCTACGGCTTCCTCGGCGCGGAGACGAACCAGTGGTATCCGGATCTCGTGCACGACAACCACCCCGTCGAGCAGCCCGCCACCCCGGAGCAGGGCTACCACTTCAGCGTCGACATCACCGACCACGCGCTCGACTACCTCGGCGACGTCAAGGCGATTGCCCCGGACAGGCCGGTGTTCCTGTATTACGCACCCGGCTGCGCCCATGCCCCGCACCACGTGCCCAAGGAGTGGGCCGACCGCTACCGCGGCAGATTCGATGACGGATACGAGGCGATGCGCGAGCGGACCCTGACCCGGCAGAAGGAGATGGGCCTCGTACCTCCGGACACCGAGTTGCCGCCGCTCAACCCGATCGGCACCCCCGACTCCCGCACCGGACCCGACGGTCAGCCGTTCCCACCGCTGGACTTCACCCGCCCCTGGGACACCCTGTCCGACGACGAAAAACGGCTCTTCGCGCGCATGGCCGAGGTGTACGCGGGATTCCTCTCGCACTGCGACGACCAGATCGGCCGACTGCTGGCCTACCTCGAGGAGATCGAGCAGCTCGACAACACCATCATCGTGGTGGTCTCCGACAACGGCGCCAGCGGGGAGGGCGGACCCAACGGTTCGGTGAACGAGAACAAGATCGCCAACAGCGTGCCGGACGATCTCGCCGAGAATCTGGCCAAGCTGGACCAGCTCGGCGGCACCGAGACCTACAACCACTACCCGAACGGGTGGGCGATGGCCTTCAACACCCCGTTCAAGATGTGGAAACGCTACTCGTTCAACGGCGGCACCAGCGATCCGTGCATTTTGTCGTGGCCGGCCGGGATCGAGGCCCGCGGCGAGACCCGCGACCAGTACCACCACGCCATCGACATCGTCCCGACTCTGCTCGACTGCCTCGGTGTCGAACTCCCCGAGACGGTGAAGGGGTACACCCAGCACCCGATTCAGGGCGTGAGCATGCGCTACAGCTTCGACGCCGCCACCATCCCCACCGCCAAGCACACCCAGTTCTATTCGATGCTCGGCGGGCGGGGCATCTGGCACGACGGCTGGAAGGCCGTCACCACCCACCCGACGCTGAGCGGGTGGAGTCGTTTCCCGGAGGACACCTGGGAGCTGTACCACACCCAGGTGGACCGCGCCGAACTCCACGACCTCGCGGCCGAGGAACCCGGCCGACTCGCCGAGCTCGTCGGGCTGTGGTTCCACGAGGCCGGCGCGAATCAGGCGTTGCCGCTCGACGACCGCTCGCCCGTCGAACTCCTCACCACCCCACGCCCGCAGCTCGCGCCCCCGCGCAACCGCTACGTCTACCGACCCGGCGGCGCGGAGGTACCGGAGGCGGTGGCGGTCAACCTCCGTAACCGCTCCTACTCGATCGGGGCGCTCGTCGACCTCCCCGAACCCGGTGCCTCGGGGGTGCTGTTCTCCCACGGCGGTAGGTTCGGTGGGCACTCGCTGTACGTCAAGGACAACCGGCTGCACTACGTGTACAACTTCCTCGGCAGCGATCAGCAGAGGATCGATGCGACCGAGGACCTGCCGACCGGGGAGAACCTCATCCTGGCCGCGTCGTTCGAGAAGGACGGTGAGGACCCACCCGGGACCGCCCACGGCGTCCTGAGCCTGTATTACGGCGACCGCAAGGTCGGCGAGGGCCGAATCCGAACGCAGCCCGGCAAATTCAGCATCGGCGGCGGTGAGGGTCTCAACGCCGGCCGGGACAGCGGCGAACCCGTCACCGACGACTACCCGGGTTCGTCACCGTGGGCCTTCACCGGTGGGACGTTGAACCGAATCGCTATCGACGTCAGCGGCGAACCGTTCGTCGACCTCGAACGCGAAGCCGCGGCCATGCTCTCTCGCGAGTGAGAGCGGAAGCGCCATGACAGAACCTCTTCCGAGCTGGCGTGAGGGTGACTGCAAGACCGCGATCCTGGGATTCGTCGGGCGGGTGACGGCGGAGGACGTCCCCGTGGAGGATCGGATCGCGGTCTTCGACAACGACGGCACACTGTGGTGTGAGAAGCCGATGCCCATTCAGCTCGACTTCATCCTGCGCCGTCTCGTCGTCATGGCCGAGCACGATGAGGATCTTCGCACCCGTCAGCCCTGGCAGGCCGCCTACACGCAGGACTACGGCTGGTTGAACGACGTCATCACGCGGCACTACAACGGCGACGACAGCGGCGTGAGAGAACTCGCCGCCGGTGTGCTGACCGGTTTCGCCGACGTGACCGTGGAGGAGTTCGAGGCCGGGGCGGACCAGTTCCTGCGCACCGCCCGGCATCCGACCCTCGACCGGAACTACCTGGCGTGCAGTTACGCACCGATGGTGGAGTTGCTCGACTACCTGGCTGTCAACGGGTTCCGCAACTACATCGTGTCCGGCGGTGGCCGTGATTTCATGCGGCCGATCAGTCACGACGTGTACGGCATTCCGCGGCAGCGGGTCATCGGCAGCGGGGTGTCACTGGCCTGGAAGCACGACGGGCGCAGCGGCGCGATCGTCCGCAGAGCGGAGGCGGACGTCCTCGACGACGGACCCGAGAAGCCGGTGCAGATCTGGAACCGGATCGGCAGGCGACCCCTGCTGGCGGCGGGAAACAGCAACGGCGACATCCCGATGCTGCAATTCGCGGAGGCACCGGACCGGCCGTCGCTGCGGTTGCTGCTGCGCCACGACGACGCCGCCCGCGAGTTCGACTACGTCGCGGGCGCCGAGGAGGCGCTCGCACTGGCCGGCACCCACGACTGGACGGTCGTCAGTATCGAAAACGACTGGGCAACGGTTCTCCCGCCGCAACTCGAATAGTCCGAGGAATCCTCGTGGGTTCGCCGCGAATCGGGGAATCGACGCCTGGCGTGATACTTGGAACGACCGGGCTCGACTGCGAACACCGTCCCGAACAGGAACACTCACACCATGGACACTGTCAGGTTCTTCGAACTCGCAACCGAAGTGTTCGAAGTGCTCGGTGTCCTCGCGATGATTGTCGGGTTCCTCTTCGCCTTCTTCCTCGCGGTGCGCGCGTGGAAGCGGACCGGAGACGGCACTCAGGCGTTCAAGACCCTGAGGGAGTCGCTCGGGGGCGCGATCCTGCTCGGCCTGGAATTGCTCGTCGCGGCAGACATCGTCAAGACGGTCACGTCGACACCGTCACTGACCGATGCCGCCGTCCTGGGAGTGATCGTGCTGATCCGCACCGTGCTGAGCCTGTCCATCGAGATCGAAATCGACGGTGTCGCACCGTGGCGGAAGGCGTTCGTGACCGGACCGCAGGTGCTCGCCCATGCGGCGCGCTCGTCCGCGGGGCAGGAGTCGAGTTCGGGCCGGTGAGTCGCCGGCCCGAACCGGTCACACCGTCTGCGACCGCTTGCGCAGCCGGGTGTTGAGCACACCGAGCGCCGCGATCGCGAGGAACAGGACGCACGTCGAGATCAGCTGGGTGCGGGCGTCGGTGTCGAAGAGCATGAGCACGACGAAACCGGCGAGCATTGCGAGCGTGACGTAGCTGAGCCACGGGAACAGCCACATCCGCACGGTCAGCTTGCCCTCGCGTTCGAGCCGCGGGCGCAGTCTCAGATGCGAGACGACGATGAAAATCCAGATGACCAGGAGCGCCGAACCGACGGCGTTCAGGAGAAGTCCCAGGAGGTCGTCCGGCAGCCACCAGTTGAGCAGGACGCTGACGAAACCGAAGAACACCGACAGCAGCACCGCATTGAGGGGTACCCCGGAATTCGAGATCCGGGCCATGAACGCGGGACCGTCGCCGCGCCGGGACAGCGAGTACGCCATCCGCGACGTGCCGTAGATGTTGGCGTTGAACGCCGACAACAACGCGACCACGACCACCAGTTCCATGAACCCGGCCACGTACGGGATGTGCGCCTGGTTGAGGACGGCCACAAACGGTCCGCTCTTGAGGTCCGACGAATCCCAGGGAAGGACGAGGACCATGATCGAGATCGAACCGAGGTAGAAGACGCTGATACGCCAGACGACGCTGCGCACCGCCACGGCGATCGACCGCTCGGGATCCTCGGATTCGGCGGCGGCGATGGTCACGATCTCGATGCCGCCGAAGGCGAACGCCACCACCAGCAGTCCCGCGGCGACACCGGCGAAGCCTTCCGGCATGAAGCCGCCGTGGCCGAAGAGGTTGGTGGTGCCCACCGGTTCGGTGTCCGGCAGCAGGCCGAACACCAGCAGCACGCCGATCACCAGGAACGCGATGATGACGGTGACCTTGATGGCGGCGAACCAGAACTCGAACTCGCCGAAGTTGCTGACCTTCGCGAGGTTGACGGCCGCGAAGAAGATCACGAACACGAGGGCGACGACCCACTGCGGCACGCCGGGCAGCCAGCCGCTCACGATGCCGGAGGCGCCGGTGATCTCGGCGCCGAGCACCATGATCAGCATGAACCAGTAGAGCCAGCCCATCACGAATCCGGCCCACTCGCCGATGCCGATCCGCGCGTAGTGCGAGAAGGATCCGCTGGCGGGGATCGCCGCTCCCATCTCGCCGAGCATCCGCATCACGAAGACGACGATGATGCCGGCGAGAAGGTAGGAGACGAGGACGGCGGGACCGGCGGTCGCGATGCCGACACCGGTGCCGAGGAACAGTCCGGCACCGATCGCGGAACCGAGGCCCATCATCGTGAGGTGACGGACCTTCAGGCCCCGGCCCAGGGTGCTGGTCGAATCGCTCACGGTGCCGGGTGTTCGCGTACCGCTCACCGGGTCAGTCGTTTGCGTGCAGAGCGGCGTTCAGTTCCACGCCGGTGCCCTTCCACGGCACGACCTCGACGGCTCCCGACACGGAGTTACGACGGAACAGCAGGTTGGACTGGCCGTTGAGTTCCTTGGCCTTCACGACGGTGCCGTCCGGCCCGGTGACCTTGGTGCCCGCGGTCATGTACAGGCCGGCCTCGAGGACGCAGTCGTCGCCGAGCGAGATGCCGAGACCGGCGTTGGCGCCGAGCAGGCAGCGCTTGCCGACGGAGATGGTCTCCTTGCCGCCACCGGACAGGGTGCCCATGATCGACGCACCGCCGCCCACGTCGGATCCGTCGTCGACGACGACGCCCGCGGAGATACGGCCTTCGACCATGGAGTTGCCGAGCGTACCGGCGTTGAAGTTGACGAAGCCCTCGTGCATCACGGTGGTGCCGCTTGCCAGGTGGGCGCCGAGGCGGACGCGGTCGGCGTCGGCGATGCGGACGCCGGACGGCACGACGTAGTCGACCATGCGCGGGAACTTGTCGACACCGAACACGGTGACCACGCCGCGGATGCGCAGACGCGACCGCACCTTCTCGAAGCCCTCGACCGCACAGGGACCGAAGTTGGTCCACACCACGTTGGACAGCAATCCGAACAGACCGTCGAGGTTGACGCCGTGCGGGGTCACGAGGCGATGCGAGAGGAGGTGAAGGCGCAGGTAGGCGTCGTGGGCGTCGACCGGCGGCGCCGACAGGTCGGCGATGGTGGTGCGCACCACGACCTGGTCGACCTCACGCGCCTCGTCGGGTCCGGCGAGAAGTGCCAGATCGGAGGGGATGTCGCCACCCTCGATCCGCACGGTGCCCGCGTCGTCGAAGTTTCCCAGCTCGGGCGCCGGGAACCAGGTGTCGAGGACCGTGCCGCCGACGGTCACGTTGGCGATGCCTACTGCTGATGCTCCCTGTGTGCTCACGGCAGTAAAGGTTACTGCCTCATTACTCGGGCATTCCCAGCGGTCGTTATCGGGCGTGATCGAATCGAAACCGAGCGGGTTCCGGCGATGTGGGGGACCATGCACGGGGCACGTGGGACACACCGGGAAAGGTCGTGGGAATGCGCATGTCGCACTGGGGTCGATTCATCGGAGGAGGCGTCCGGGCCGTGGCCGCGGGTGCGCTGCTCGCCGGGGCCGTGTCGGTGGTGGCGCCGCAGACCGCGTCCGCCGCTCCGGTGTGCCCGGGCACCGGCCAGGCACCGGTCCTCGTCGGGCGGGTGCCGGGAGCGGCGCTCGAGGGAGTCGCCGTGGACGGCGGCGGCCGCCTTTACACGACGGACCTTCTGAGCGGGCGGGTGTTCCGCCTCGACGCCCCGGGAGCCCCCGCGGTCCCGGTCGCGACGGTGCCGGACGGCGGGGCCGGGGCGCTGGCCTGGGCGTCGGACGGTTCACTGCTGGTGGGGTACGGCGCGGACGCCCGCGTGTTCCTCGGCGACATCCTGCGTCCGGGTGCGATCGCGAAGCTGAACACCGCGACCAACGTGCTCACCCCGTTCGTATCGGGCCTGAGCGCGGCGAACGGACTCGATGTCGCCGCCGACGGAACCGCATACGCCACCAACGACTTCGGAACCCAGATCGGACGGGTGTTCCCCGACGGGCGGGTGGAGCCCCACTGGGCGACGCTGCCCAGCGCCAACGGCGCGGTGCTCGGCGCGGACGATCGGTACCTCTACGTGTCGCGGACGTTCGTGAATCCGGGCGTGAGCCGGATCCCGCTCTCGAACCCCGGAGCGCCCGAGAGCATCCTCGACCTGTCCGGTCTCGACACCTTCGCCGCACCCGACGGTCTGGCCCTGGACTCGAGAGGCCGTCCGGTGGTCCCGGCCAACGTGCGCGGCGAGATCTGGCGCCTCGACTCGCCGGGGCGGTACTGCGTGCTGGCGTCCGGTCTGCCGACGTCGAGCATGGTCGTCTACGGGCAGGGGTCCGGCGGCTTCTCGGCGGGACGGCTGTTCCGCATCGGCTTCGACGGTGCGATCTACGAGATCCCGGGCGGCTTCGACGGGTAGCAACGCCCGAGCGGGCGGACGGGTCGGCTTAGGGTGGACGGGTGAGCCCACTCGACCTCCACGCCGATCCCATCGACCTCACCGCCGCCCTGGTGGACATCCCGAGCGTCTCGCACGACGAGTCGGCGATCGCCGCCGCCGTCGAGTCGGCGCTGCGGGAGCAGGCCACCGGTTTCGAGATCATCCGAAACGGCAACGCCGTGCTCGCCCGGACCGATCGGGGACTGCCGAGCCGGGTGATGCTCGCCGGTCACCTCGACACGGTGCCGATCGCGGACAACGTGCCCTCGCGGCGTGAGGGCGATCTGCTGCACGGATGCGGAACGGTCGACATGAAGTCGGGTGACGCGGTGTTCCTGCACCTCGCCGCAACCATCGAGAACCTCGCGCACGATCTGACCCTGGTGTTCTACGACTGCGAGGAGATCGCGGCCGTCCACAACGGGCTCGGACGGATCGAACGCGAGATCCCCGAGTGGCTGCGCGCGGACGTCGCGATTCTCGGCGAGCCGACGGGAGGCCTCATCGAGGCGGGATGTCAGGGCACGTTGCGGGTGACGCTGACCACCCGCGGCACCCGCGCGCACTCCGCGAGATCGTGGCTGGGCGACAACGCGATCCACCGCTTCGCCCCGGTTCTGCAGCGGCTGTCGGACTACACCGCGCGGTCGGTGGACATCGACGGCTGCGTGTACCGGGAGGGGTTGTCCGCCGTGCGGATCGCAGGTGGGGTCGCAGGCAACGTGGTTCCCGACGCGGCGGAGATGGACGTGAACTTCCGCTTCGCCCCCGACCGCAGCGCCGAGCAGGCGATCGACCACGTGCGGGAGGTCTTCGACGGGATCGAGCTGGGTTTCGAGGTCACCGATCTGTCGCCGGGAGCCCTGCCCGGGTTGAGCGACCCGGCGGCCGCGGCCCTGATCGAGGCGGCGGGTGGCGAGTTCCGCGCCAAGTACGGGTGGACCGACGTCTCGCGTTTCTCCGCGCTCGGCATCCCGGCCGTGAACTACGGTCCCGGTGACCCGAACTTCGCCCACAAGCGGGACGAGCACGTGCCCGTGCAGCAGATCACCGACGTGACGACGGTGCTGCGCGCCTACCTGAGCGCCAAGTGACTGCCCGGTGCCCCGAACGGGCCACCCGCTAGCCTGGGGCGCATGGCACCCGAGAAGAACACTCACGGCCGGAAGTCCTCGTCCGTGAAGCACCGGGGTCCGGTGCAGTTGAGGCGCGCCCGCAAGGACGACACCACCACCGACGAGCGGTTGCTCGACGAGCGGGGCTCGACCGACTGGGTGCACACCGACCCCTGGCGGGTACTGCGGATCCAGAGCGAGTTCATCGAGGGGTTCGGTGCCCTGGCCGAGGCGCCGCGCGCGGTCACCGTCTTCGGTTCCGCTCGCACACCGGAGGGCCACCCCGAATACGAGGCGGGACGGGCGCTGGGTGCCCGCCTGGCCGAGGCCGGCTACGCCGTCATGACCGGCGGCGGCCCCGGCGTCATGGAGGCGGCCAACCGCGGCGCCAGCGAATCGGGTGGTTACTCCATCGGCCTCGGCATCGAGCTGCCGTTCGAGGAGGGCCTCAACGAGTGGGTCGACCTCGGCATCAACTTCCGCTATTTCTTCGCGCGCAAGACGATGTTCGTGAAGTACTCGCAGGCGTTCATCTGCCTGCCCGGCGGGTTCGGGACGCTCGACGAGCTGTTCGAGGCGCTGACTCTGGTGCAGACGCGCAAGGTCACGAGATTCCCGATCGTCCTGTTCGGCACCGAGTACTGGTCCGGGCTGGTGGACTGGTTGCGGGGAACTCTCCAACGCAGCGGCAAGATCTCGGAAGGTGACGTCAATCTCTTGCACGTCACGGACGACGTGGAGGAAGCAGTGCAGATCGTCATACGGTCGCAGCAGGGTGTCGACGAAGCTGCCCTGCTCGGGACGGAGGACCAGTGGTGATGCCGGAAACTGTTCCACCGCAGCCGTTCTCGGTGTGCGTCTACTGTGCGTCCGGCCCCGTGGACGACCACTTCCTGGAGCTCGCGTCCCGGGTGGGTGCCGAAATCGGAAAGCGCGGTTGGCAACTCGTGTCCGGCGGTGGCAACGTCTCGATGATGGGCGCGGTGGCCGAGGCCGCCCGCGCGGCAGGGGCGACAACCGTCGGTGTCATCCCGAAAGCTCTGGTGCACAGGGAAGTCGCCGACGTCGACGCCGACGAGCTGGTGGTCACCGACACCATGCGTCAGCGCAAGCAGATCATGGAGGACCGGGCCGACGCGTTCGTGACGCTGCCCGGCGGTATCGGCACGCTCGAGGAGCTGTTCGAAACGTGGACCGCGGGCTATCTCGGCATGCACGAGAAGCCGGTGGTCCTGCTGGATCCGCACGGTCACTACACCGGGCTGCTCGACTGGCTGGACGGGCTGCGGGGCGGCGGTTTCGTGGCGCAGCGCGCCCTCGACAGGCTGCTCGTCCGGGCCGATGTCGGGGAGGCGCTGGACGCCTGCGTCTCCTGAGGCGCCGCCCGGTCCGCGTCGTGGCGCACGTTGTTACCGTGCAGTAAGGTGACCTGACTCATACTGCAGGCCTGAGGGGATGTCATGCGTTCTGAAGCTCGTTCGACGATCGGGGTGGTCGACCTCGCAAGGCGGCTGCCGGCCATGATTCCGGAGCTGCCGATCATGGCGAGAGGGGTCCTCGGCCTGATCCGGACCCCCGACGCGAGGGAATCGATCGGCCTGGTCTTCCAGCGCGCCGCCGCGGCGCACCCGCGCCGCACGTTCCTGCGGTTCGAGGGCGAATCGCTGAGCTACCGGAACGCCAACATCCGCGTGAACCGCTACGCCCACGTGCTCGCCGACCTCGGCGTGGCACGCGGGGACGTCGTCGGGATCCTCGGTAAGAACTCACCCGAGACGCTGCTCATCGCACTCGCCGCGGTCAAGCTCGGCGCCGCCGCCGGGATGCTGAATCACAACCAGCGCGGAGACGTGCTCGCCCACAGCATCTCGCTGCTCGACAGCCGGGTCCTGGTGGCGTCCGAGGCGTCGAGCGAGGCCATGGACTCGCTCGACGAACCACCCGCCGTGCCCTCGGTGCTGTACTTCGACGACCTCGACCGTCTCGCCGAGAAGGCCGGGGACGACAACCCCGAGGTGTGCGAGCAGATCCAGGCCCGGGAGAAGGCCTTCTACATCTTTACCTCCGGCACCACGGGACTGCCGAAGGCCAGCCTGATGAGCCACTTCCGCTGGCTCAAGAGCATGTCCGGACTCGGCAACATGGGCGTCCGGCTGCGCGGCAGCGACGTCCTGTACTGCTGCCTGCCGCTCTATCACAACAACGCGCTGACGGTGTCGCTGTCCTCGGTGCTCGGGTCGGGTGCGACGCTCGCACTGGGCAAGCAGTTCTCGGCGTCCAAGTTCTGGGCCGACGTCGAACTGAACCGGGCCACCGGGTTCACCTACATCGGCGAGCTGTGCCGGTACCTGCTGAACCAGCCCGAGAAGCCCGGCGACCGCGACAACTCCATCCGGCTGATGGTCGGGAACGGTCTCCGTCCGGAGATCTGGTCCGAGTTCACCACCCGGTTCGGGATCTCCCGGGTCGCCGAGTTCTACGGCGCCAGCGAGTGCAACATCGCGTTCGTCAACGCCCTCAACGTCGACCGGACGGCAGGCATCTGCCCCCTGCCGCACGCGGTGGTCGAGTACGACGAGGACAGCGGATCGCCCCGGCGGCACTCCGACGGCAAGCTGCGGAAGGTACGCACCGGCGACGTCGGACTGCTGCTGTCGAAGGTGACGGACCGTGCGCCGTTCGACGGATACACCGACGAGGAGGCCACCGACAAGAAACTCGTCCGCGACGGCTTCGACGACGGCGACTGCTGGTTCGACACCGGCGACCTGGTGCGCCGCCAGGGCTGGTCACACGTGGCGTTCGTCGACCGGCTCGGCGACACGTTCCGCTGGAAGGGGGAGAACGTCGCGACCACCGAGGTCGAGGGCGCACTCCTCGCGCATCCGGCGGTCGAGCACGCCGTCGTCTACGGCGTCGAGATCCCCGGGACCGACGGTCGCGCGGGGATGGCCGCGGTGACGTTGCACGAGAACGAGAAGTTCGACGGCGCCGACGTCGCGGACTTGCTGTTCCAGCGGCTGCCGTCGTACGCGGTGCCGCTGTTCGTCCGCGTCGTCGATTCCCTCGAGCAGACGTCGACGTTCAAGAGCCGCAAGGTGGAACTCCGCAAAGAGGGTTACGACGTCGAGGACACCGACACGTTGCACGTGCTGTCCGGGCGCAGCGACGGCTACAAGCCCTCGTACGACGGGTACGTCGACGAAGTGGCGAAGGGTTCGCTGCCCAAGGGGTAATGCGGCTACGCCGCCCGTGAGTACTTGTTAACCGCCCGCCGTTAACAAGTACTCACGGGTGGTTTCGATTTCGCTGCGTGCCAATATTGGTGACATGGCCGAGACCGACGTACCGCCCGCGCCCGACCACCCGTCGCCCACGCTGTGCGGGCGCCCCGTGGCGGTCGATCGTGCGCTGGTGATGGCCATCGTGAACCGGACACCCGATTCGTTCTACGACCGCGGTGCCACATTCACCGATTCCGCCGCCATGTCGGCGGTCGAACGGGCTGTGGACGAGGGTGCCGACCTCGTCGACATCGGGGGTGTGAAGGCCGGACCGGGTGACGTCGTCGACTCCGCGGAGGAGACCCGGCGGGTGGTGCCATTCGTGGCCGCGATCCGCGAGCGCTACCCGGAATTGCTCATCAGCGTCGACACCTGGCGCAGCGACGTGGCCCGGCTCGCCGTCGCCGAGGGCGCCGATCTCATCAACGACACGTGGGCCGGCGCCGACCCTGCGCTCGTCGAGGTGGCCGCGGAGACGGGCGCCGGCATCGTCTGCTCACACACTGGGGGAGCGGTTCCGCGGACCCGGCCGTTCCGTGTCCGCTACACCGACGTCGTCGCGGACGTCCTCCGGGAAGTGGTGTCGGCCGCCGAGAACGCGGCCCGGCTGGGTGTGCCCGCCGATTCGATCCTCATCGATCCGACCCACGATTTCGGGAAAAACACCTATCACGGGCTCGAGTTGTTGCGGCGAATGGAAGATCTTGTAAATACCGGATGGCCAGTGCTCATGGCGCTGAGCAACAAGGACTTCGTCGGGGAGACTCTAGGGGTAGATCTCGTCGAGCGGTTGGAGGGAACATTGGCAGCGACAGCGATGGCCGCCGCAGGAGGCGCCCGTGTCTTCCGTGTCCACGAAGTTGCCCCCACGCGTCGAGTGGTGGACATGGTGGCCGCGATTCAAGGCCGGCGCGCACCGTCCCGCACCGTGCGGGGGCTGGCATGAGTGCCGTGGGGGCCCGGGCGGCCCGCACGATGGTGGCGGAGGAGCGGACCCCTCGCAGCTGGGCCGAGGCGAACAGCTGGGACCAGCCGTCGTGGAGCATCGCCGAACTCGAACGGGCCAAGGCCGGGCGCACCGTGTCGGTGGTCTTGCCGGCGCTCAACGAGGAGGAGACCGTCGCCGCGGTGGTGGATACGATCCACCCGTTGCTCGGTGGTCTGGTGGACGAGTTGATCGTGCTCGATTCCGGATCGACGGACCTGACGGCGGAACGCGCACGCGCGGCGGGCGCCACCGTCATCAGCCGGGAGGAGGCGGTGCCGGCGTTCCCGCCGGTGGCGGGCAAGGGTGAGGTGCTGTGGCGTTCCGTCGCCGCGAGCACCGGTGACCTCATCGCCTTCGTCGACTCGGATCTCATCAACCCGGATCCGGCCTTCGTCCCGAAGCTGCTGGGACCGCTGCTGACGGCCGACGGCATCCATCTCGTGAAGGGCTACTACCGCCGTCCGCTCCGCCTCAGCGGCACGGAGGACGCCAACGGAGGTGGCCGGGTCACGGAGCTCGTGGCGCGTCCCATGCTGGCCTCGCTCCGGCCGGAGCTGACGTGCGTGCTGCAGCCGCTGGGCGGCGAGTATGCGGGCACCCGGGAGTTGCTGTCGGCGGTTCCGTTCGCCCCCGGCTACGGCGTCGAGATCGGCCTGCTGCTCGACACGTACGACCGTCTCGGGCTCGGAGCGATCGGCCAGGTCAATCTGGGGGTGCGCAAGCACCGCAACCGCCCGCTGTCCGAACTCGGGGTGATGAGCAGGCAGATCATCGGCACGATGATGCGGCGCTGCGGGGTGCCCGACTCCGGGGCGGGTCTGACCCAGTTCCTGGTGGACGGCGACTCCTTCGTTCCTACGACGACGGACGTCGCGCTGGCCGATCGCCCACCGATGAACACGGTGTGCCCCTGACCGCGCGCACCTGAGGGAGGTTGCTGTCGGACGTCCGTGACAGGATCGGGGCATGGTGACAGCCCTGCTCTATCTGCTCGTCATGGCGTTTGTCGGCGCGATGCTGTTCCTCGCCGCCAGTGCGGTGTTCGGCCGTTCCGAGGAACTCGCGCCCCTGCCGCCCGGCACCACACTCACGGCCCTGCCTGCCGAGGGCGTGACGGGCGCTGACGTGGAGGCGTTGCGATTCCAGCAGACGCTGCGGGGGTACAAGGCCAGCGAGGTCGACTGGGCGCTGTCCCGGCTGGGCCGTGAAATCGATTCGCTGCGTGAGCAGTTGGCGGCGGTCGAAGCCGCGTCCGAACGGCCGGGGGATGCCTCGTGACAGCCCCCGAGGACCGGGTGCGGTGCGCGTGGGCGGTCGACACGGACGGGTCCCGGCTGTACCGGGACTACCACGACCTCGAGTGGGGTCGTCCGCTGCACGGCCGCGACGAGTTGTACGAAAGGCTGTGCCTCGAAGCGTTCCAGTCGGGACTGTCGTGGATCACGATTCTCCGCAAGCGCGAGGCCTTCCGGGCCGCGTTCGCCGGGTTCGATCCGGAGGCGGTGGCCCGGTACACGGAACGGGACGTGGCGCGCCTGCTCGAGGACGCGTCGATCGTGCGGAACCGGGCCAAGATCGAGGCGTCGGTGAGCAATGCGCGGGCCCTCCTGGAGTTGTCGGACACCGACCTCGACACCCTGCTGTGGTCGTTCGCCCCGCCGCCGCGCCCGAGCCGCCTCGCCACGGTGAACGACGTCCCGGCCGTCACACCGGAGTCCACCGCGATGGCGAAGGAATTGAAGCGCCGAGGGTTCAAATTTGTGGGCCCTACCACGGCTTATGCACTCATGCAGGCCACCGGGATGGTGGACGACCACGTGGCCGCCTGCTGGGTCCCGATCACTGCCTGAAGTGCCGGTGGACCTGCCTATTCGTGACTCAGGTTCCCGGTACTCGTGTCCATAGGGAAGAATGGATGTCACAAGCCTCGCCGAGTGTTGGCGGGGTGCCAAAATTTGTCGAGGCGCAAGCAGGCAGCGCAGATCTGGAGGGAGCAGAGGATGGCGGCCATGAAGCCCCGGACCGGGGACGGTCCCCTCGAAGCAACCAAAGAGGGACGAGGAATCGTCATGCGGGTTCCGCTCGAGGGTGGTGGACGTCTGGTTGTCGAGCTCACCCCGGAGGAAGCTGCCGCACTCGGTGAAGAGCTCAAGGGCGTCACCAGTTAGTCGAGTGCGGAGAGAACCTCACAGGGCAGGCCCCGTCGCCGTTCTCGGTGCGGGGCCTGTTCCGTGTCCGGAACCGGGAGGCGAACGTTCGTGCTGGCCGATGTGACCGACCTGCTGGCGTGCCCGCAGTGCCGGTCTCGCGTGGAACTCGACGACGGCGCGATCCTGTGCGACCAGGGGCATGCCTTCGATGTGGCGCGTCAGGGTTACGTGAGTCTGATGACCGGGGCCGGTGGCAAGTTCGACGGCGACAGCCCCGAAATGATCGCCGCACGTGCGGACTTCCTCGGCGGCGGCAGCTTCGATCCGCTGATGGACGCTGTCGCCGACGCGGTGGTGGCGGGCACCGGGCCCGGCGACGATCCCCGGATCCTCGAGATCGGCGCGGGCACAGGCCACTACCTGGCGCGCGTCCTCGACGCCGTCCCGACCGGCCGGGGAATCGGACTCGACGTGTCCAAGTACGCGGCGCGGCGCATCGCCAAGGCCCACCCACGCGCCGGCGCAGTGGTTGCCGACGTGTGGCAACACCTTCCGGTGCGGGACCACGTGCTCAGCCACGTCCTGTGCGTGTTCGCGCCGCGCAACGCCGACGAGGCACACCGGGTGCTCGGCGAGCGCGGCTCCCTGGTGGTCCTCACCCCCACCGAGCGGCACCTGGGGGAGCTCGTGGACCTGCTCGGCATGGTCCGGGTGGACAACCGGAAGGTCGAGCGGCTCGGGGCCGCGATGTCCGGGCGGTTCGAGCGCACCGACCACGCGGCCGTGGAGTACCCGATGTCGTTGTCGCACCTCGACGTGGCCCGGCTCGTCGGGATGGGGCCGTCGGCGCGGCACCTCACCCCCGACCGGCTCGCATCCTCGATCGCCGCGCTGCCGCAGGACTATCCGGTGACGGCGTCGGTGACGGTGTCCACCTACGCCCGGCTCTGAACACCTCGGTCAGCGCCTCGACAGCGCGTCCTGGTAGACGTCGAGGGTCTGCTGTGCGATGGCCGCCCAGGAGAACTCGGCGATCGCCCGCGCCCGCCCGGCCTTGCCCATCGCCTGGGCGGTGCCGACGTCGGCGGCGATTGCGTTGACCGACTCGGCCAGCGCCTGTTCGAACGCCTCGGGCTCGTACGAGTTGTAGTGCACCAGACGGCCGGTGACCCCGTCCTCCACCACCTCGGGGATACCGCCGACGTCGGACGCGACGACCGCGGTCTCGCAGGCCATGGCCTCGAGGTTCACGATCCCCAGCGGCTCGTACACGGACGGGCACACGAAGACGGTTGCGGCCGACAGGATCTCCCGCACCTGGTCGGTGGGCAGCATTTCCCGCACCCAGAACACGTTGCCCCGGTGCGCGGCGAGCGCGGCCACGGCCTGCTCGGTCTCGGCGGCGATCTCCGGGGTGTCGGGTGCGCCCGCGCACAGCACCAACTGGATCTCGGGCGCGAAGTGGTGGGCTGCGGCGATCAGATGACCGACACCCTTCTGCCGGGTGATGCGGCCGACGAACGCCACCATCGGCTGGTCCGGGTCGACGCCGATCTTCGCGAGGGCGGAGTCTCTCGGACCTGCGGGCCCCGCATGCCAGACCGACGTGTCGATCCCGTTGCGCACCACGTGGACCCGGTGCGGGTCGACGAACGGGTACGCGTCGAGGACGTCGAGTCGCATCCCGGCGCTCACGGCGATCACCGCGTCGGCGTGCTCGACGGCGTTGCGCTCCGACCACGAGGAGATGCGGTAGCCGCCGCCCAGCTGCTCCGCCTTCCACGGCCTCCGTGGCTCGAGGGAGTGGGCGGTGAGGATGTGGGGGACGTCGTACAACGCGGACGCCAGATGGCCCGCCAGGCCGGTGTACCAGGTGTGGGAGTGCACGACGTCGGCACCGGTCGCGGCGTCGGCCATGCGCAATTCGGCGGACAGCGTCGCGAGTGCCGGATTGGCCCCGGCCAACGCGGGATCGGGGGTGTGCACGACCGCTCCGACGCGCGGAGCGCCCATACAGTGCACGTCCACCTCACACAGCTGCTTCAACTGAGCAACCAGTTCGGTGACGTGTACACCCGCACCGCCATAGATCTCCGGTGGGTATTCCTTGGTCATCATCGCCACCCGCACCGGCCTAACGTAACCGTCCGGGACGCTTCGGGCCACCGCTCTCGGACACATTCAGGTATCGGAGAAACGGTGACTCGGCGCTTCGCTGGCGGGGGGAGTGGCCGCCCGATAGGTTGACAGGGTGAGGAGCCAGCCACATGTGCTTGGAATCGTGCTCGCCGGCGGCGAGGGCAAACGTCTCTATCCGCTCACCGCGGATCGGGCGAAGCCCGCTGTGCCTTTCGGAGGCGCCTACCGGTTGATCGATTTCGTGCTCAGCAATTTGGTCAATGCGGGATACCTCCGCCTGTGTGTTCTGACGCAGTACAAGTCGCACTCGTTGGACCGCCACATCTCTCAGACGTGGCGACTGTCCGGGTTCGCGGGTGAATACATCACTCCCGTTCCCGCGCAGCAACGTCTGGGCCCGCGCTGGTACACCGGTAGTGCGGACGCGATCCTGCAGTCGCTGAACCTCGTCTACGACGAGGATCCCGAGTACATCGTCGTGTTCGGTGCCGACCACGTGTACCGGATGGATCCGGAGCAGATGGTGCAGCACCACATCGAGTCGGGTGCCGGCGTGACGGTGGCCGGGATCCGGGTGCCGCGCAGCGAGGCGTTCGCGTTCGGTTGTATCGACAGCGACGAGTCGGGCCGCATCGTCCAGTTCCTCGAGAAGCCGGCGCATCCGCCGGGAACCCCGGACGACCCCAACATGACGTTCGCGTCGATGGGTAACTACGTGTTCACCACCAAGGTGCTGGTCGACGCGATCCGGGCGGACTCCGAGAACTCCGACTCCGACCACGACATGGGCGGCGACATCATCCCCGCGCTCGTCGAGGCGGGCGAGGCGTCCGTGTACGACTTCAAGGACAACATCGTTCCCGGCGCCACCGACCGCGACCGGGGCTACTGGCGCGACGTGGGAACGCTCGACGCGTTCTACGACGCCCACATGGATCTCGTGTCGGTCCACCCGATCTTCAACCTCTACAACCGCCGGTGGCCGATCCGCGGTGAGACGGAGAACCTGGCGCCCGCCAAGTTCGTGCAGGGCGGCCTCGCGCAGGAGTCCGTGGTCGGGGCCGGGTGCATCCTGTCGGCGGCCACGGTGCGCAACTCCGTGCTCAGCTCCAACGTGATGGTCGACAGCGGCGCGACGGTCGAGGGCAGCGTCCTCATGCCCGGTGTGCGCATCGGCAAGGGCGCCGTGGTGCGCCGCGCCATCCTCGACAAAAACGTGGTCGTCGGCGACGGCGAAATCATCGGCGTCGACCTCGAGCGCGACAAGCAACGCTTCGCCGTCAGCAACGGCGGCGTCGTCGCCATCGGCAAGGGCGTCTGGATCTAGCGGGAGGGCCCCGGAACGGGGCTCTCAGAGCTTGGACGCGCAGAGCAGTCCGTCGCCGATCGGCAGGAACACGCGGATCAACTGGTCGTCCTCGGCGAGCGCCTTCGCGGCCTCGCGGACGGCGACGGTCGCCGCGTCACGCTGGCTCGGGTCGACGACCCGCCCCCCGTGCAGGGCGTTGTGCAGCACGATGGCGCCGCCCGGACGCAGCAGGCGGACCCCTTCGCGGACGTAGTGCGGGTGATCGACCGGTGCGCTGTCGACGAATACCAGGTCGTACGCCCCGTCGGCGAGCCGCGGCAGGACGTCGAGTGCCCGGCCGTTGATCAGCCGTGTCCGGGCCGGTGCGATGTCGTTGGTCCGGAACGACAGCTTGGCGGCCCGCTGGTGCTCGGGTTCACTGTCGATGGTGGTGAGGACGCCGTCCTCGCGCATGCCCCGGAGCAGCCACAAACTGCTCACACCCGCGCCGGTTCCGACCTCGACGACCGTCTTGGCGTCCAGCATGCGGGCAAACAGGGCTAGAGCAGCACCGACCGCGGGAGGTACCGGTCCGGCACCGAGGTCGTCCGCCCGCTCCCTGGCCGCACCGAGGGCCTCGTCTTCACGGACAGCCCCTTCTGCGTGGGTGAGTATCCGTTCGGCGTTTGTCTGCACGCACATGAGGCTATCGGGGTCTCGTCATCGCCGCTGCGAGGCGCGCTCGACAACGATGCCGCGACCTGTCCGGCCGCGATTCTCAGGAATACCTCAGCTTGCTCACACCGCACACATATCGCGGTGGGAAAGAGTATGTCCAACGCCAGATCCGAAGACCGCCCGGCGGGGAGATCACGACGACGGAGGAAGGTCCGAGAATCCGGGAACAAATCCCGGCCCTCGGGAGTTGACGCCTATACCACGTTCAGTGATCTGCGGTCCTGAGTAGGAGGATCCACTTAACTCGATGAGCAACCACACGATGGCTCCAGACGAGAGAAACACCGACGAGCAGCTGTCGGACGCCGAGCTGACGGGTACGGCTGTGTTCGATGCCACAGGCGAGAAGTCCGCCATGCCGTCCTGGGACGAACTCGTCCGCGAGCACGGCGACCGAGTCTACCGACTGGCCTACCGGCTGTCGGGCGACGCGCAGGACGCCGAGGACCTCACTCAGGACACGTTCATCCGCGTGTTCCGGTCCCTGTCCGACTACCAGCCCGGCACGTTCGAGGGCTGGCTGCACCGCATCACCACCAACCTCTTCCTCGACATGGTCCGCCGTCGTAACCGCATCCGCATGGAAGCGCTCCCGGAGGACTACGATCGTGTCCCGGCCGACGGGCCGAACCCCGAGGAGATCTACCACGACGCCCGCCTGGACGCGGATCTGCAGGCAGCGCTCGATTCGTTGGCCCCGGAGTTTCGCGCCGCGGTCGTGCTGTGTGACATCGAAGGACTGTCCTACGAGGAGATCGGTGCCACACTGGGTGTCAAGCTCGGAACCGTGCGTAGCCGCATCCACCGCGGCAGGCAGGCTCTGCGTGAGCATCTGGCTGTGAACGGAAAGGTTGACTCCGATCAGATCGGCGTCGGGTAGTTACCAGGAGGGACGAATGACGCAGGGGCGTGTACCTCGCCAGTTTGGCTCCACCGAACACCTGGCGAGTGAGGCGATCGCCGCCTACGTCGACGGTGAGCTCCGCATGTCCGCTTATCTGCGCGCCGCCCACCACCTGTCGATCTGCCCCGAGTGCGCGTTCGAGGTGGACTCCCAGCAGCAGGCTCGGCGTGCCCTGCGCCGCAGCGGCGACGTCGCCATGCCCTCCGGTCTCCTGGGTCTGCTGAGCCAGATCCCCAGTTGCAACCAGGGCGATCCCGCCGACAAGTCCCCGTTCGACTCCCACTCCCCGGATTCGCCGGTCACGAGCGCGTACTCGATCACGAGCCGGATCTGGTCCCGGCGCCGGCGCCGTTGAGCGCATCCGGACCGACGACGGCGGTGTCCGCGCTCAGCGAGGCATCGGTGATACTGGGGCGCGTGACTGACGCACACGAGGGGGACACGACAGCGTGACGGCGGATTACAAGACTCCGGGTTCCGATACGACGGCACCCGACGGTCCCGTGGCGGACGAGGCGGGCACGCTCCGCCCGGCGGACGCCCCACGGCTCGATCCGAGGCCCGTCTACCGCCCGCAGATCGACGCAGCGTCCAGCCGCGCGTTCGGCCGACCGGGTGGCGTCACCGGTTCCTTCGCCCCGTCGGATGCCCGGCGTGAGAGCGAACCCTCGGTGAAGGTCGGTGCCCCCGACCCCGTGCTGGCGGAGGCGTTCGGCCGGCCGGACGGCGAGGTCGACACCATTCAGCGTGATCCTCACCGGAAGCCCGCGACCCCGGCGGGCGAGGCACCGCCCGCCGACCCCTGGCGAGATCCCGATGCGGGCGTCGAGCTCGGCTCCCCGGCGCTGCACGCCGAAGAACATTCGCGCCCGCCCGCTCCCGCGCTCAGCGCCCGCGAGGTCCTGTTCGCCGGCAAGGTGGCGCCGAAGGCCCTCGTCGCGCTCGGCGGAATCGCGCTCGCGATCGGTCTGGTCGGTGGCCTCCTCGCCGCCGTGATCACCGCCGATCGCAGCTCGCTCACCAGCCAGAGCGTCACCCTCGTCCAGGGTGGCGGCGAGGAAGACCTCGGCCAGTCGCCCGTCGCGCAAGTCGCGGACGCCGTGCTGCCTGCCGTCGTCTCCATCCAGGTGGCGGTCGGCGACCAGGGCAGCACCGGTTCCGGTGTCGTCATCGACGGCGCCGGCTACATCGTCACCAACAATCACGTCATCTCCGCCGCGGCCACCGCCCCCGACGGCGGCAAGATCCAGGTGATCTTCTCGGACGGGACCAAGGCCGAGGCCCAGATCGTCGGTCGCGACATCAAGACCGACCTGGCCGTACTCAAGGTTTCCGCCGACAACCTGACGGTCGCGGAACTCGGCAAGTCCGGCGACGTGCAGGTCGGTGAGGACGTCGTCGCGGTCGGATCGCCCCTCGGGCTCAGCAAGACCGTCACCCGCGGAATTGTCAGCGCCCTGCACCGTCCGATGCGACTGTCCGGCGAGGGCTCCGACACGAACGCCGTCATCGACGCCGTCCAGACCGACGCCGCCATCAACCACGGCAACTCGGGCGGCGCGCTCGTCGACGACACCGGCCGGGTGATCGGCATCAACACCGCCATGCTCAGTGAGTCCGGCGGCTCGGTGGGTCTCGGTTTCGCGATTCCCATCGACGACGTCACGACGGTCGCTCAGACCCTCATCCGGGACGGCCGGATGCACCACCCGGACATCGGCGTCAACGCCCGCACCGTCGTCAACGACAACACCAGCGGTGCCCAGGTGGCCAATGTCCGCTCGGACAGCCCGGCCGCGCGGGCCGGGATCATCGAGAACGATGTGATCGTCAAGGTCGGCGACCGCACGGTCACGAGCGCCGACGAACTGGTCGTCGCCGTCAACCTGCAGAAGATCGGCGAACCCGTCCGGGTTCAGCTGATCCGCGAGGGCCGACTCGTCGATGTCGACGTGACCCCGGCCTCCGACTGACTCGAGAGGTTGCTGTGAGATCGCTCCGTCACCTGGGCACACACCCTCACCGCACAGTAGGCTGACCACGTGTTCGGCAACATTGGTTGGGGCGAGTTCATGGTCCTCCTCGTCGCGGCTCTGGTCATCTTGGGACCCGAGCGGCTTCCGGGTGCGGTCAGCTGGGTAACGAAATCACTGAGGCAGGTCCGTGAGTATGCGAGCGGCGCCAGCCAGCAGCTCAAGGACGAGCTCGGTCCGGAGTTCGAGGATCTGCGCAAGCCGCTGTCGGACCTCAATCAGCTGCGCGGCATGACACCGCGCGCGGTCATCACCAAACACCTGCTCGACGGTGACGATTCGATTCTCACCGGCAACTTCGACAAGCCGAGTTCGGTGTCGTTCGACAAGCCGGGAACGAAGGCCGTCAGCGCCGATCCGTCGGCGCCCACTCCACCGCAGAGCAAGCCGCTCGCGGCAGGCGAGCGCCCCCCGATCGACCTCGACGCAACATAGGCCCTCCGGGCTCGTGCGCCTTTCCGGTTGTTCCAGCAACCAGAATGGCGCACGAGCGCGCAGCGCCTAGAGGTGGCGGGTGGTGTCGATCCCCAGCGACATTCCGGCGAGTCCACGCTTGCGGACGGCCAGCTTGTCGGCGATGTCGCGGAGTGCCGTCGCGGCCGGCGAATCCGGGTGGCCGAGGACGATGGGAACACCGCCGTCGCCGCCTTCACGGACCGCCTGCTCGAGCGGGATCTGCCCCAGCAGCGGCACCTTCGCGCCCACGGCCTTCGTCAGTCGGTCGGCGACGGCCTGCCCGCCGCCGGACCCGAAGATGTCCATCCGGCTGCCGTCGGGCAAGTCCATCCAGGACATGTTCTCGACGACTCCGACGATCCGCTGACGGGTCTGCAGTGCGATGGCGCCTGCGCGCTCGGCCACCTCGGCGGCCGCCTGCTGCGGGGTCGTGACGACGAGGATTTCCGCACCGGGGATCAGCTGTGCGACGGAGATGGCGACGTCGCCGGTGCCGGGCGGCAGATCGAGCAGCAGAACGTCCAGGTCGCCCCAGAAGACGTCGGCGAGGAACTGCTGCAGCGCGCGGTGCAGCATCGGCCCACGCCACACGACCGGGGTGTTGCCCTGGGTGAACTGGGCGATCGAGATCATCTTCACGTCGTGCGCGACGGGCGGCATGATCATGCGTTCCACCTGCGTGGGCTTGGCGTCGGTGCCGAGCATGCGGGGAACGGAGTGTCCGTAGATGTCGGCGTCGAGCACGCCCACCGACAGTCCGCGGGCCGCGAGTGCGGCGGCAAGGTTGACGGTGACGCTGGACTTGCCGACACCGCCCTTGCCGGACGCGACAGCGTAGACGCGGGTCAGCGAGCCGGGCTGGGCGAACGGGATGACGGGCTCGGCCGAGTCTCCGCGCAGCGACTTGCGGAGTTCGGTGCGCTGCTCGTCGCTCATCACGTCGAGTTCGACGCGGATCGCACCGACACCGGGGACGTCCGCCACGGCCTTGGTTACCCGGTCGCTGATCTCGGTCCGCATCGGACAGCCCGCGGTGGTCAGGTAGATCGCGATGTCGACGCTGTCGTCGGCCGCGATGTCGACGCTCTTGACCATCCCGAGTTCGGTGATCGGTTTCCGGATCTCGGGATCCTGGACGCGCGCCAGGGCGCTACGTACAGCGGACTCGCTCAGGACTGGCATGACTCAATGGTAAGGATGTGCGCTCAGTGGATGCGCGGCAGGTCCGCGGCCGCCGGGATGATTCCGCTGGAGTAGCCGGCGGACCATGCGAGCACGTTGGCCACGTAGGCGGCGGAGTTGTTGTATCGGTGCACGGCCTTGGCGGCCTGAATCGGGTCCTTGACGTTCAATCCGCCGTCGCACAGGTACTTTCCGGTGGTCAGCGCGGAGTCGAAGAGGTTCTGCGGATCGGCGACGCCGTCGCCGTTGCCGTCGCCCGCATAACGATTCCACGTCTCGGGGAGGAACTGGGTGGGTCCGACGGCGCGGTCGTAGTTGGCGTCGCCGTCCAACGTGCCCCCGTCGGTGTCGCGGATCACGGCGTTGCCGCCGAGGGTGCCGTCGAGGACGGGACCGAGGACGGGCTTGAGCATGTTGCCCTTGTCGTCCGCCTTGCCGTCGTAGGCGTGGGTGGACTCGACGCGGCCGATTCCGGCGATGAGCGTCCAGTACATGCCGCAACCCGGCTGTTCGACCGCGAGGATGCGTTCGGCGTTCTGGTACGCCGAGACGCTGATGGCCGGGATGCCGAGCGCGCCCTGGGCGATGCTCGCCGGAAGGGGAGGGGTGGCCTGGACGGGTGCGAGCGCCGGCGCAGCGGGCGCTGCTTCGGCTGCCGGTGCGGCCTCGGCGGCCGTCTCGGCCACGGGGGTGACGGCTTCCGCGGCCTCGGGTGCGGTGTCAGTCGCCTCCTGGGCGACGTCGGCGACCTCCGACGAGGAGCTCGTGGAAAGGAAAGGGACCTTGGGTGCGGCGCCGGCCGTGTTGGCTGCGGTGATCAGTCCGATGGGGACGAGTCCGGTAAGCGCGATGACCGAATTGCGGCGGATATGGGAGTCCGTCTTCTTGTTGTGCCGACCCACTCGATTGCCTCCTGCGACCCCCGTCTCGGGGTGTTCCGTTCAACTGACCGGATCGAGGCTACCTGATTCGATACGCTTCCGTTATCCAACCGTGATCAAACGGACTTGTATCGTACGGTTCCGTTACTCCGAAGGCACGTGAGCGAGCGTAACGAACACGGCAAGGTCACGCCAGGACGTCGAGGGGCCTCAAGGTTGTCGGACGGAGCGGGCGGTCGTGCCGTCAGGAACCCGGACACCCGAACACTCCGCCGCGCGCCCTGCAAGCAGAGCGCGCGGCGGAGGCGGGGGTGACTATCGGGG
>NZ_JAAOQS010000061.1:0-53320 GCF_011603105.1 Rhodococcus sp. A14
CGGAAATCAAGCTCGGTGTCATCCCCGGCATCGGCGGTTCGCAGCGGCTGACCCGCGCGGTGGGTAAGGCCAAGGCCATGGAACTGTGCCTGACCGGCCGGAACATGGACGCCGAGGAGGCCGAACGTGCCGGGCTGGTGTCGCGGATCGTCCCTGCCGCGGAGCTGCTCGACGAGGCGCTGCAGACGGCGACCACCATCGCCGAGATGTCGCTTCCGGTCGCGATGATGGCGAAGGAAGCCGTGAACCGCTCGTTCGAGACCACCCTCACCGAGGGTGTCCGGTTCGAACGTCGGGTCTTCCATTCGACGTTCGCCACCGAGGATCAGAAGGAAGGCATGGCGGCGTTCGTCGAGAAGCGTGCGCCGGTGTTCAAGCACCGCTAGTTCGCCGCATGTCACTGTTGACCCGCACCGGAATCCGGTGCGGGTCAACAGTGGTTAGCCATTCCGAGCACTGGAGACTCCGAACAGGTAGCAGGTGGGCGGTGCGTTCACCCCGGACGCGATTGAGATCGTCCTCGAAGCCAGCGGCGGTTACCCGTACTTCCTGCAGGAGTTCGGCAAGGCGATCTGGCACACGGCTCCCGCCTCCCCCTTCGACACCGAGGACGCCCACCCCGCGGTCGAGGAGGGCCGTCGAGCGTTGGATGACGGGTTCATCCCATCCCGGTGGACCCAGGCCACCGACCGGGAGCGCCGGTACCTGCGCGCCATCGCCGAAACCGGGAACCCACTCCCCGGTCCGGGAAGGTCGCCGCGGCCATGGGGGTGGCGACGACCGCGGTCAGTGATGTCCGTGATTCCGGCATCAAAAAGGGGCTCGTCTGGTCACCCGAACCTGCCCATATCGCGGGCACCGATGATGCCCTTGCGCAGCGAGCGCCGACGCGCGAACGAGACCAGGCTCAGCTGGCGTTGATAAATCTATAGCGCTGCGCGCGAAACTCGCCTCACCGCATCGAATGGCAGGCCCGGATGCGCGGCGATACGCCCGTAGGTTCGGTTCTGCTGTGCGCGGCAGACCACATCCGACCGAACGCTTACAGCACTCGGTTACACTCCCTACTTCGCTGTATACATCGCTGCGCGTGCGGTATCGACCATGTCGTCGATTTCGGTGAACTTCACACGGGGGCGGCCTCGTTCACGTCCCCGGGACCGTTCCTCCGCATCGATTGCCAACCAGCCTTTCCGGTCGACGACCTCGGGGCGGCGCTCGTGGACCAACGTGGCCAGAGCCTCTCCGTCACCGAACTGCGGGTGCGGCAGCCGTCCCACGACCATGTCGTCGATCAACGCTGCCACGGTGTCGTGGGCGCATTGCCTGTTGGTGCCGATCACGCCCGACGGCCCGCGTTTGACCCATCCTGTGGTGTACAAGCCCGGAATCGTCGCCGCGGTGTTCGGATCGACGATCCTGCCGTCGACGTTGGGGATCCTCCCTGAGACGTCGTCGAAGGGCACATCCGGTACGGCGGTGCCGCGCAGACCGATCGACCTCAGTATCAGCCCGGCCTCCAGGACTTCCCGATGTTCGGTGGCCACGGCCGCGAGTGCACCATCCTCGGTCCGCACCAGCTCGTTACGGACAATCTCGACGCCCTCGACACGATCCTTTCCGAGAATCCGGGTCGGCGACGCCAGGTACCGCAGGACAATGCGCTTGTGCCCCGGCTTGGGAACGACCTCGGCGTACTCTCGGGCGATCCGAGTCTTGAGGTCCGCCGAAAAGGACCGGTCAGCGTCGGTCATGCCTCCGAGGTCGAACTCGCCTGTATCGGCCACGATGTCGACACCCGGGATGGAGCCGAGTGCCAGGAGTTCGGGCGTGGTGTACGCGGCGTGGGTGACCCCCCGCCTCCCCAGTACGACGACCTCTCGAATATTGCTCTTGCGCAAAGCTTCCACTGCGTGCTCGGCCATATCCGTTCGAACCAGCTCATCAGGATCCGTGACGAGAAGCCGGGCGACATCCAGGGCGACGTTCCCGTTCCCGACGATCACCGCACGCTCGCACCCCAAATCGAATGTCCGGTGCGCGAAATCGGGGTGCCCGTTGTACCAGGCAACGAACTCGGTGGCTCCTACACTGCCCGGCAGCTCCGTTCCAGGGATGTCGAGTTCGCGGTCCTCGAGTGCGCCGACGGCATAGATCACGGCATGGTGGTGGGCGAGCAGTTCGTCATTGGTCAGATGCCGGCCGATCTCCACGTTGAGGTGGAACCGGAACCCGGGCTTCGCAGCGATCTTGCGGAACACTTCGGTGATTGCCTTCGTGCCGAGATGATCGGGGGCGACCCCAGCGCGCACGAGACCCCACGGCGTGGGCAGACGATCGAACATCTCGATCTCGACGCCGCGGCTCGGCATTCTGCCGAGCAACTCGGCCGCGGCGTACACACCGGCCGGTCCCGAGCCGACGATGGCCACTCGCAGAGGCACCTTCGGCTTCGGCGCTTTTACCGGTGTCGGCTTGTCGAACGGTGGTACGGAGGAGTCGAGCGGATGGTAACGGAAGTACTCGGCGTTGATCTCGCGGTACCGCGACTGATGTTCCGGGAGTTCGTCCTCGTGGTAGATCGCCTCGACGGGGCACGCTTCCATGCACGCGCCGCAGTCGATGCAGGTCTGCGGATCGATGTAGAGCATTTCTGTCGTGCGAAAATCCGGATCGTCGGGGGTCGGGCGGATGCAGTTGACAGGGCACACCGGGACACAGCTGGCGTCGTTGCAGCATGGTTGTGTCACAACAAAAGACATGAAAACTCCTCAGACGAAAGCCACCGGATCGGTGACTCGGAATCCGGCACTCAGCGCACGCGCATCGCTACATCGGAAACCGAGAGGTAGGTCAACGCGTGATCTCGCGCGAAGTCGCTGACCTCTCCTTCGCTCGCCATCCTCGTCGCATCGATTGGGGAAACGAGTTCGCACATGGCGGCCATCGGTCGCATGCCGGCCGCTTGCACCAAGCGCACTATCGTTTCGGCGATGCCCGACCCGGCGTTTCGGGCAATGACCGGGGCCACGTGTCCCGGCCGGGACAGCCCGGACGGAACGGTACGCGGGTCTGCGATGGTCCTGATAGTGTGCGCTCGGTCGGCTGCCGAAATTCCGGTACCGATACCTTCCGCGGCGTCCACGGTCACCGCCGGGATCGAACTCACCACCGGTGCAACAAGTTGCCACATCTGGGGCAATTGGAGACGGACGCAGTCTTCCTCGGGTACCGCGACTTTCACGAACCCTGAGGTGTGCCGAATCATGAACGCCAGGGATTCGGTGGTCGCGAACTCGGCAGCAACGACAAGACTCGCTTCTCCGCAAGCGGGATCGAACAGAACGATCGATTCTCCCGCGGCGATATCGGCCACCGCCCGTTCGACGCGAGTCTGGACAGTGCACCGCGGATCGAGCCGGGGCATATAGATGATCTCAGCGATCGACATTGCCGCTCCTCTGGGTTTCGGAATCCGGCCGAGGGCGCTTGGCTGCGAAGGCCAGGATTGCGGAGCGGAAGTCGTCCCTGGTCGTCAATCTCATTTGGCCATCGCGCTCACGGGCAAACGCGTTCTCGAGTTCGCGCAGACTCGCATCGTTGATGGCGCGTTTGGTTTCGATGATCGAGTCGAAGGAGATTCCGCTCAGGCGTGTCGTGAGTTTTTCGAGTTCCGACTCGAACACGTCCTGCTCGTACACCGCCGCCACCAGTCCGGCCCGCTCGGCCTCCTGTGCGCTCAGGCGTTCTCCGAGCAGCGACATCCGCATCGAGATCGCGCGGCCGGCCGATGCGGCGACCAGTGCCGTCGCACCGCCGTCGGGCATCAACCCGATCGAGGTGAACGGCATCGAGAAGAAGGCGTCGGATCGGACGACAGTGAGATCGGCGGCGAGGGCAAGCGAGACCCCCACTCCTACAGCTGGTCCGCGGACGGCGGCGACGACCGGACGTGAGACTCGCGTGATCGCGGTGATGCACCGGGAAGCCGCGTCGGAGGTGCTGGCAGTGTTCTCGACCGACAGCGGGTCCTCGACATCGAGGTCTCCTCCGGCGCAGAAGGCCCGGCCGGACCCCGAGAGCACGATCACTCGCACGTCGGGATCCTCACCGGCACTCTGGACGGCATCGGAGACCTTGTGCAAGGTGTCCTTGTCGACGGCGTTCATGCGTTCGGGACGATCGATCAGGATGTGCCGCACCGATTTGTCGTCGACGATACTCACAGTCATGGAAGAACCTTCCGGAAGAAGTCAGCGATCTCGGCGACGCCGTCGCGTGCTCGAGGGAGAAAGTCGGTGAAGAGCGTCCACGCATGGCAGGTGTCCGGGTAGACGGACAGCGTGCTCGCGCCGCCCCCGGACTGCACCGCATGGTGGATCCGGACCGCATCGTCGAGCAGGATTTCGCTGTCGCTGGCCAGCAGCAGGATCGGAGGCAGGCCGGTGAGGTCGGCGAAGACCGGAGAGGCAAGGGGGTGGCCATGGTCGTGCCCGCGGAGGTATGTGGCGGCGAGCATGCCGAGCGAGCGTTCGGTGATGACCGGGTCGGTGTCCCGGTTGGTGGCCACGCTTTCTCCGGATACCGTGAAATCGGCGAGAGGAGACACCGCGACGGCGACCGCAGGCAGCGTGGCGCCGCGGTTGCGGGCGTCGACCAGGACGGACACCGTCAGGCCACCGCCGGCGGAATCACCGCCGACGGCCGTGTGCCCGGGTCCGTATTCGGCGATCAAGGCGTCCACCACGGCCGCCGCGTCCTCGAGTGCGGCGGGAAACGGATGTTCCGGAGCGAGCCGGTAGTCGGGCAGGATGACCGCGGACCCGAGCGCCCGGGACAGCGCTGCGGCGGCGTGGCGGTATCCGTGTGCGGAGCCCATGACGTAACCGCCACCATGGAACCAGACAAGGACGTTGTCGTCGATCGCGGATCCGGCCAGGACGCGCAAGGCCTCGACGCCGCCGACGACGAGTTCGTCGACCGAAACATCTTCGGCAAGATCGGATTCGAGCATCATGGCATCGAGGTTGTGCCGGAGTTGTTCGAGCGTGAGGCGGCCGTTGCCGAATACCGCGGCGAAGGAGTTTCGGGCACGTTCGAGCGCACCCTGGTGATCGACTGCGGAGTCGGCGATTTTCGAGTGAGTCATGCTTGCGCCCTGCCCGTGGTCGCGAGCGCCGCGTGGGTGCCGAAAGCCCTGCCGTGGTAGGTCAGGGGCGGAATCGTTTCGCTGGCGATGTCCACGACGCGCCCGAACACGACCGTGTGGTCGGCCACCTCCAGGGTTTCCATCACCTCGGCAGCGATCCAATGCGGGACATCGGCGATACGCGGCACTCCCCCGTCGACCCGCCACGCCACGTCCTGGAACTTGTCCTGCCCCTTGCGCGCGAACTGTCCGGCGAGCGCCGACTGCCCACTGCCGAGGACGTTCATCCCGAAGCGCCCCGATTCGAGGACCAGTGCGAGCAGATCCGATCCCCGATCGAGGGAGACCAGCACCGACGGCGGCGATATCGACAGCGACGCGAAGGCACTGACGGTCGTGCCGTGGGGACGGTCCCCGTCCATCGCGGTCACGACCGCGACCGGTGTGCACACCGCGGCCATGGCGTCGCGGAAGCGCGTTGCCAGTTCGTCGAGTTGCTGTGCGGGCATGTCGGATGCCTTTCGTACGTGGTGATGCCGGATGGAGGAGTGGAACGCGGGTGCCGCACCGCCGGTGCGGCACCCGCATGTCTGGTGGGACCCGACGAGGTGTCAGAGTCCGAGGTGCTTGCGGATGAAGGCTCCAGCTTCATCCGCGGCCTGAATGCCCTCCGGCAGGATCGACGAGAACAGCGGCCACACATGGACCATGTCGTCGTACGCCGAGACGCTCGCCGCTCCGCCCCTCGCCACGATCGCGGCGGCCGCTCGGCGGGAGTCGTCGAGGAGCACCTCGCCGGAACCGACCAGGAAGAGTGTCGGTGGCACGTCGTGCAGGTCGGCGAAGAGCGGAGATGCCAGCGGATCCTTCGGATCGTGACCCTGCAGGTACGCGTCGCCGACGTTGCCGATCGACCCGCGTGAGACCGCGACGTCTGTGCCGTCGAATTCGTCGATGCTGTCGCCGCTTGCCGTGAGGTCGAGGAGTGCTGAGATGAATACCGCTGCTGCGGGAAGCGAATCACCCTTGTCACGCACCGCGAGGAGAGCGGCGAGTCCGAGTCCGCCGCCGGCCGAGTCGCCACCGGCCGCGACATTGCCCGCACCATACTGCGAGACGAGTGCGGAGATCACGGCGATGCCGTCGTTGACGGCAGCGGGGAACGGATTCTCGGGTGCACGCCGGTAGTCGGGCAGGACGACGGTCACGCCGCTGGCGCGTGAGAGGTTGTGTCCGAGTTCCTGGAAGCCCCGCGCGCTGCCCATGATGTACCCGCCACCATGGAACCAGACGAGGACCTTGTCCTGCGCCGCTCCCTCAGCCGTGACGAACAGGACGGGGACGCCGCCGACCTCACTTTCGACCGGCTCGATGCCCTCGGGGAGGGGAAACTGCAGAAACAGCCGGTCGTATGCGTCGCGCAGATCGTCCACCGTCGCCGTCGCCGGGTCAGGGAAACCTTCCACCCACATCTTCTCGGCGCGCACGAGAGCTTCGGTCCTGGCCATGGGTCCTCCGAAAATCGAGTTCGAATCCCGACATCGCCTCGCGATGGGGTTGTGAGCGATGTTACATAGTTATCACTAACTGTGGAAGAGATTTCCCAGGAGTTTTTTCCGAAAGTACGAGGAACTGGCCATAACGAGGGTTCACAGGATAGATTTCAGCAGATAGTGGCACGGCTCGGTCACACCAGACCGTGCCGCAAAGACACCGCCGGTACCCGCACCCGCGGCCCCGGTCCTTTCCCCCGGCCTGATTTCTGGTCCGTCCCGACACATCCCGTGACGCGGACACATCGCCGGGCACTCGTCCAGACGTTCCCACTCTCGCCCGGAGGTCCACAACCATGACCCTCATCTCGGACGACGGTTCCTCCCGCACACAGGAGTCCGACGTTCGCCCCTCACCCTCTCTCGCACGCGTGCTGAACCCGTCGACCATCGCGGTTGTCGGGCTGAGCGACAAATCCCCCGTTGCGCCCTTCATCCAGCCGACGCTCGACAGCGACGCCGAGGTGTTCTTCGTCCACCCCACGGCACCCACCGTTCTGGGAAGACCGACCTACCGCTCCATCGCGGACATACCGGAACCCATCGATGCCGTCCTGTCCGTGATGTCGGCAGAACGGACGGTGACCCTGGCCGAGGAGTGCGCGACACTCGACTGCGGAGGACTCGTCATTTACGCCGCCGGCTTCTCCGAGGTAGGCGCCGACGGGGAGGACCTCCAGCGTCGACTCGCCGCCGCAGCGCAACGCGGCGGAATGGCCGTGATCGGACCGAACAGCCTGGGCTACATCAGTGTTCCCCGCAGTCTCAACCTGACCGCCTCGGCGGACTACCGGCCACCGGCGGGCGGGGTCTCGATCGTCTCCCACAGCGGCGCGATGATCGGCGGCATCGCCATCGCCGCCCGCGCCCGCACCGGCACGGGTATCTCACGATTGATCTCGGCCGGAAACGAAGTCACCACCGACATGGCCGACTACGTGGACTTCCTGGCCTCCGATCCGGAGACCGCCGCCGTGGGACTGATTGTGGAGGGCATCCGCCGGCCCGAGGAGTTCCTGCGCGCGGCCCGCCGATGCATCGCGGCAGGAAAGCCGATCGTGGCGCTCAAACTCGCACGCAACAGCCGGACCCAGCAGATGGCGGCCTCGCACACGGGAGCTCTTGCCGGGAACGCCTGGGCCTACGACGTGGCGTTCCGTCACGCAGGCATCCAACTCGCCCACGATCTCGAGGAACTCGTCGACCGGCTCTCGCTCGTCGGCCAACTCGACCCCGCCAAGTGGAACAAGGTCGAACGCCTCGGTGTCGTTGCCGGGACCGGAGGCTTCGCGTCCCTGGCCTACGACCTCGCCGAAGCGGAAGGTCTGGTCCTCCCGCCCCTGGACGACCTCGCTGACTGGGTACGCTCGACCATCCCGGGCATCACCGTCCCGAACCCCCTCGACACCACCGGCTTCGGCGCGACGTTCTGGACGGACATCGTCGACCGTTACGTCGGATCACCCGAACTCGACGCCGTCGTCTTCGTCAACATGTGGGGCGAGGGCGACGACTCCCCGATGTACCGCCGCCTCATTGACGACGTTGCCGTCGCTGCACGCCGATTCGGAAAGCCGGTGGCGATCGCGGCCGGCGCCGGCCCCGTCGGTGCCTATGCGGAGGAAGTCATCGGTTCCGATGGGAGCGTCGCACTCGGGTACGGGCTCCGCGGCACGCTGCGTGGACTGCACACGATGGGCACGTTCGTCCGCGACCGTGAGACGCCACGTCCGCCGGCCGACGTGATTACGCCCGTCCCGCGCCCGACCGGACCGCTCCCCGACGCCGGTGACGGCCGGAGTTTTCTGCCGTTCACCCAGGCCATGGCGCTGCTCGACCGGTTCGGCATACCCACAGCGCCGCATTGCACGGTCGACACCGGTGAGCAGGTCGAGCCCGGTTTCGCGGGACCGTACGCGGTGAAACTCGCCGATGTGCCCCACCGGACGGAGCTCGGAGCCGTCGCGCTGGACGTCGGTCGGGACGATCTCGAACGCGCCGTGGCCGACATGCGCGCGATCGCGCAGCAACACGGGCTGCCCGAGACCGTGGCCATCCAGCCGATGACGGCCGCGCGAGGTGAACTGCTGGTCGGCATCGAGGGGCGCAGCGAGCTCGGGCCGATGGTGGTCCTGGGTATCGGTGGCATCCTCGTCGAGGTACTCGAACGCGTCGGTGGTCGTCCGGCACCGTTGACCCGCACCGACGCCGTGGCTCTCATCGACGAGTTCCGCGACCTGCGCCTGATGCACGGTTATCGCGGATCCGATCCCTGGCACCTCGCGCAGCTCGCCGATCTTCTCGTCGGCTTCGGGCACCTGGCCGCCGCGTGCCACGGCTGGATCGAATCACTCGATGTCAATCCGCTCCTCGTCACCGAGGACGGTCTCGTCGCGGTCGACGCCCTCTGCATCGTGCGCGACACGGAAGGAATTCGATGACGACGACCGAAGCAGTCATCCGTTGCGGCAACGACGTCCGTACCCACTCGGAGATACGGGTGCGCGCCACTCGCCTGGCCTCGGCGTTGTCCGCGCTCGGTGTGGGGCACGGTGACCGATACGCGGTGGTGATGCGCAACGAGATCGGCTTCGTCGAGGCCACCCTCGCCGGTGCCGCGATCGGTGCGGTTCCGGTGCCTGCGAACTGGCACGGGAACTCCGACGACCTCGGTCACGTGCTCAGCGACAGCGCGGCCAAGGTGGTGCTGGTGCACACCGACCTGCTCCCGAAGGTCGAAGCGGTTCTCCCGCCGGGTACCACGATCGTCGAAGTGCGGACGCCGCAGGTCGTGGCGGACGCATACGGATTCGACCGTCCCGCCGCCTCGGGGCGATACCCGGACCTCGACGAACTACTCGACGTCCACGAGCCGCACACGGCCGGTATCACCGAACCGCCCATGAGCGTCATCTACACCTCCGGCACCACCGGGTTACCGAAGGGGATCCTGCGCAGCCCGACTGCTCTCCAGGACGTCACCGCGCTGCACGAGGTGGTGATCGCGGCGTTCGCGTTCGGCACTGCACATTCCACGCTCGTCGCCGCACCGATGTACCACACCGCCCCGAACACGCAGTTCCAGTTCGCGTTCGCGCTGGGTATGGATGTGGAGATCATGCCGCGCTTCGATCCGGAGGAACTCCTCCGGGTGATCGAGCAACGCCGGATCGAACACGTCCAGGCCGTTCCGACGATGTTCGTGCGCCTGCTGAAGTTGCCGGCACATGTCCGGGAGCGGTACGACCTGTCGTCGTTGACCGCCGTCGTCCACGCGGCCGCCCCGTGCCCACCCGACGTCAAGCGCGCGATCATCGACTGGTTCGGCCCGATCGTCCACGAGTACTACGGTGGTTCCGAATCCGGTGCCGCCGTGATCTGTTCGAGCGAGGAATGGCTCGCTCACCCCGGCACGGTAGGGAGACCGGTCTCCGACGCCGCCGTTCGGATCATCGCCGCAGACGGCAGCGAGGCCGCCGTCGGTGAGCCCGGCGACATCTACCTCCGGCCGTTCTCCGCATGGCCCGACTTCACGTACCTGGGGGACGACGCCAAACGCCGCGCCATGGAGAAGGACGGGTTCGTCACCGTCGGTGACATCGGCTATGTCGACGCGGACGGCTTCCTGCACCTGAGCGACCGCCGGAACGACATGATCATCTCCGGCGGGGTCAACATCTATCCGACCGAGATCGAATCGGTGGTACTCGGCCTCGACGGAGTGGCCGACGTCGCAGTGTTCGGCATTCCCGATCCGGATTTCGGTGAAGCCGTGGCGGCGCACGTTCAACCGGATCCCGGGGCGACCCTCGCCGAGGACGACGTCCGCGCGCACGTCGCCCGTCGCCTCGCCCGGTACAAGGTGCCCAAGGTTGTGGTGTTCGAGGACGTCCTGCCGCGGGAGGACACCGGCAAGTTGTTCAAGCGACGGTTGAAGGACCCGTACTGGGAGCAGCACACGTCCGAGGTGCCCACCGGACACGCATAACGCGGGTACCACACACGAGATGCGCGCCCGATCGATTCGATCGGGCGCGCATCTCGTTTCTCGGACGCTGTTGTCGTCAGAACGCGGCCTCGTCCAGGCCCATCACGGAATCGTCGACGGCACCGGCGATCCTGCCCTCGGCCACCACGACAGGAAGAACGTTGCGAGCGAAGAACCGCGCTGCCGCAACCTTGCCCTCGTAGAAGGACCTCTCGGCCGCGGGAAGCTCCGTGTCGAGCGCGCGGAGAGCGATTGCGGCACTGCGCAACAGCAGCCAGGCGACGAGGACGTCACCGAGCACGTAGAGCAGCCGGGTCGCGTTGAGCCCGACCTTGTAGACGTTCTTCTCGTCGCCGCCTTCGACAGTCGGACTCGACTTCTGCAAGTCGGCTGTCATCTTCGCGACGATCGACTTCACGCTGTCGGTCGCCTCGACGAGAAGGTCTCGTTCGAAGACAAGGTCTGTGACCGCGGCCGGATCGTCGGCGAATCCCGAGATCTCTCGCACGAGGTGCCCGAAAGCCACTCCCCGGTTCCGGGCGATCTTGCGGAAGAACAGGTCCTGCGCCTGGATGGCGGTCGTTCCCTCGTAGACGGTGTCGATCTTGGCGTCGCGCACGTACTGCTCGAGGGGATAGTCCTGGAGGTATCCCGATCCACCGAAGGTCTGCAGGGATTCTGTTCCCAGGATCGTCCACGAGCGTTCGGAGCCGTATCCCTTGACCACAGGCAGGAGCAGGTCGTTGACCGCCTCCGCGAGGGTCGTATCGGTGCCGGCAGCCTTCCCGATCGCGATCTCGTCCTGCCACGACGCGGTGTACAGCACCAGGGACCGGAGCCCCTCCGCAAACGACTTCTGTGTGAGCAGCGACCGGCGGATGTCGGGGTGGCGGGTGATGGGCACGCGGGGTGCCGCCTTGTCGGACGAACGCGTCAGGTCGGCACCCTGCAACCGGATCTTCGCGTACTCGAGCGCATTGAGATACCCGCTCGACAGGGTCGCGATCGCTTTGGAACCCACCATCATCCGGGCGTCTTCGATCACGTCGAACATCTGACCGATGCCGGCGTGGACCTCCCCGAGAAGCCAGCCGCGTGCCGGTTCGTTCTCACCCAACGTCATCTCACAGGTCGCGGAGACCTTCACGCCCATCTTCTTCTCGACGCCCGTGACGTAGACACCGTTGCGCTCGCCGGTGAGCTCACCGGTCTCGAGGTCGAAGTGGAACTTGGGGACGAGGAACAGACTGAGTCCCTTGGTGCCGGGCCCTCCGGCGCCCTCGACACCCGCGGGCCGGGCCAGAACCATGTGGATGATGTTGTCCGTCAGATCGTGTTCGCCCGCAGTGATGAACCGCTTGACACCCGTGATGTTCCAGGTGCCGTC
This sequence comes from Rhodococcus sp. A14, assembly GCF_011603105.1. Taxonomy (NCBI): domain Bacteria; kingdom Bacillati; phylum Actinomycetota; class Actinomycetes; order Mycobacteriales; family Nocardiaceae; genus Rhodococcus; species Rhodococcus sp. A14. Next base: position 12,078 of record NZ_JAAOQS010000061.1, read on the forward strand.
GTCGTTGGGTGTGGCCTTGGTGCGACCGGCCCCGACGTCGGAACCGGCGTCCGGTTCGGTGAGCATCATCGTCGCGCCCCACTGCTTGTCCGCAGCGATTTCCGCGATCTTCTTGTCCCGGTCGGTGCCGTGACGCCACACCACCCGCGTGGCCGTCGGGAACCCCACATATGTCCACAGGGTCGGGTTCGAGCCCAGGACGAACTCGCCGAGAGCCCAGTTCAGGGAACTGGGCGCGTGGGTTCCGCCCAGTTCGGGAAGCACACGCAGGCGCCACCATTCGGCGTCCATCCAAGTCTTGTACGTCGCCGCATAGGACGGCGGGACGGTAACCGTGTGCGAAGCGGCATCGAAGACCGTAGGACTGCGATCGGAATCCTCGAACGATGCCGCGAGCTCCTCGCGAGCGAGACGATCGACCTCGCGCAGTGCGACCTTCGCGGTATCGAGGTCTACCTCCTCGAACGGCCCGGTCCCGAGTACACGGTCGCGCTCGAGAAGTTCGAACAGGTTGAACTCCACGTCGCGGAGATTGCTCTTGTAATGCCCCATGGTCGGGTACCTCTCACACTCGTCGGCCTGCCCCGGGCAGGCCGGAACACCGGCCGCGCCCGAAGGCGCGGCCGGACCGGAATCTCAGGATCGGGCCGGAATCTCGGATCAGGCTTCGGCTTCTGCGTAGATCGGGAGCAGAACCCCCGCGGCATTGACGAGCATGATCGGATCGACGAGCAGGTGCTGGGTTGCCACATTCATGTCGCGAACGAAACGGCCCAGCGTGCTCTTGCGGCCGATGCTCTGGCTGCCACCCCAACGATGGGCGAAAGTCACGACATCGGCCGCGACTTCGTGCACCCAGGACAGCATCTGGCTCACCCGGGCGATGTGTTCGGGGGTCACCGCCTGTCCGGAGTTCACGGCAGCTTCGGCAGCCTTGGTGACCTCGTAGCAGTACAAACGCGCGGCCTGGAGGTTGGCTTCCTTGCGCGCGAAGTCGATCCGGAAGATCTCGGCGTCCCCCACTGGGACAGTGTAGGTGGGACGGGTCTTGCCAGCCGTGATGCTCGCGACGATTTCCAATGCACGAGTTGCGATTCCGAGCGCGATCGGCGCATGCGGCAGGCCCCCGGCCAGTTCGTTCGTCAGCTTGTACATGGTTTCCGAGCGCGTCGGAGTACCACCGAAGGTGGGGGTGGTGTACTCGGCGGGAACGAACTGCTTCGAGATCGTGTAGTCGTTGCTGCCGGTGCCCGCCAGACCCCATACGTCCCAGTTCTTCTCGAATACGACCTGGTCCTTGTGCAGTAGTGCGATACGTGCCTGCGGCTGGCCGTTCTCACCCAGGATCGGGTTTCCCTGCTCATCGGCGACGAAGAACCCGGCGCCCACCCAGGTGGCGTGGTCGGAGCCGCTGGCGAAGGAGTACTTGCCGTCGATGATGTAACCGCCCTCGACCTGCACGCCCGGGTACCGCGGCAGGAGCTGACCGGCGACGATGAAGGGCTCGTCCTTGCTCATCAGTTCTTTCGTCACCGCGGGATCGAGGTAACCCACCACGCCGGCGGTGCCCCATTCGCTGGCCATCCATGCCCAGCCTGTCGAGGCGTCGGACTTGGTGATCTCCTCGAACACCCGCATCCCCTCGCTGGGGAGCAGGCCGCCACCGCCGAGTTCTGCGGGGACCAGCATTCCGTGCAGGCCCAATTCGACGAGCGCGTCCGCGACCGGTTTCGTGATCGTCCGGCCCTCTTCGATGGCGGCCGCTTCCTGCCTGATCAGCGGTGCGATGGAACGAGCGCGCTGCAGATAGTCGGCCCCCCTGTCGCTGCCGGCAACTGCGTCTCGGGTCAGCGTCTCGGTCATGTTCATGCCTTTCGTGGGGATGTCCGGAGGCGTGCCCAACATTCGAGTGTCTCCCACGCAACCGGTCTTCGTAGTCTCTACGGCGCTCCCGAAGCTGATCGAGAAGCATTCCGGTGTGAGTAAGCTAACATAGTTACCACTAATGTCAATACTCAATAGCGCAGGTCAATCGCCTCTGGTTCCTTGACCAGGGCCACAATGCTCATTTACAGACCTGCCCGAGACGAGGAAGTAGGCGCACCGGTGCGGGTTGCCCGACGGCGTCGGAAGAAAGATGCTCGTACGTCTCGGGGCGCACGCGACATCCAACTCCACCGCCACCCACCCCTCCGCAGTAGGGTACATAGTGACAACTAACTATTCGGCCATATATTGCAGTTCAGTATCCATTGACCGCCATGTCGATCCATAGTTAGCATTAACCCAGGCTCGATGAGCCACCTCGTCGAGCGGCTCACAGCGATCGATGTCCTTCGCTCTCCGATCGACCGAACCCCACCTACACACTCCGGAAGGAGAACCGTGAGCCTCACCGTCACCCCTAACCCGAATCTCGATCGTGCCACCGTGCACGCCGCAGTCACCGCAGGCAATATCCCCTGCCTGCTCCCCGTCCTCTATCAGTTGACCGGCGAAGAAAAGTGGCTGTCCTCACCGTATCTTCCAGCCTCCACCAAGGGATTCGAGGAGCTGAACGACGGCGGCCTCGACCCGGCGATCCAGGCGGAGATCCACAACGCGGTCACCGACGCGGTGCTCGACTGGTGCAACGGCAAGCCGATCGCACACCCCGCTCCCACCGGCAGCGAGCTGACCCGGTTGATGAGCACGGTCATGGGCGAACCGATCTCCGAGGTCTACGCACCGATGATCGCCGAACAACTCGGGTTCGCACCCTTCACCCCCGAGAACGTCGGTGACCTCGTCCGGACGTCGCGCCCCGACTTCGGTGTCGCGATCGTCGGCGCCGGAATCTCCGGCATAACCTGCGCTATCAACCTGGAGAAGGCCGGCATTCCCTACACCGTCCTCGAGCGTAACGACCACATCGGCGGTACCTGGTGGGAGAACCGGTACCCCGGCGCACGGGTCGACATCCCCAGCGACCTGTACTCGTTCTCGTTCCGACCCAAGAATTGGTCCGAGTACTTCGCCCGGCGCAACGAGATCTTCGACTACGTCTCCGATGTCGCCCGCGAGGCGGGAATCACCGATCGGATCCGGCTCGGTTACTCGGTCGACACCGCAGCATGGAACGCGGACGAGCAACTGTGGATCCTGTCGGTCACCGGACCCGATGGCACGCAACAGGAGTTGCGCGCTACCGCGTTGGTGACCGCCGCCGGTCTGCACAGCACGCCCAACGTCCCCGACTTCCCCGGCACGTCGGAGTTTCGCGGCGAGATCGTCCATTCCGCACAGTGGCCCGAGGATCTGGACCTGACCGGCAAGCGGGTCGCGGTGGTCGGCAGCGGCGCGAGCGCCATGCAGCTCGTCGTGGCGATCGCCGACCAGGTCGAGAGTATGGCAGTGCTGCAGCGCCAGCCGCAGTGGATCGCCCCCAACGAGCACTACTTCCAGCAGTCGGATGCCACCAAGCACTGGCTCTACGACAACATCCCGTTCTATCGGGGCTGGTACCGGTTCCGTCTGTACTGGCTCTACACCGAACGCACCTTCGCCGCGCTGCCGGTCGACCCGCGCCGCGAGGAGAAGGGCAAGCTCGTCAGCTCCCTCAACGACGCGTACCGGGCGCACTTCACCGCGTACCTGAAGCGCCAACTGGCCGGTGAGGAAGAACTGCAACGCAAGACGCTGCCCGACTACCCCCCGTTCGGCAAGCGGCTCCTCATCGACAACGGCTGGTTCGCCACACTCCGCAAGCCCCACGTCGAGCTCCTCACCGACAGCATCGAACGACTCACACCCGACGGAATCGTCACTGTCGACGGTGAACACCGCGACATCGACGTCCTCATCCTGTGCACCGGTTTCCAGCAGCAACGCTTCCTGTACCCGATGGACATTCGCGGGACCGACGGAACGTCGCTACGCGACATCTGGAACGACGACAACGGGCGCGCGTACCTCGGCATCACCACGCCGGGATTCCCGAATCTGTTCTTCCTCTACGGCCCGAACACGAACCCACCCGGCGGTAGTTACATCACCATCGCCGAAGCCCAGGTGCGGTACGTCGTCGAGTCGATCAGCCGGCTCGTCACCGAGGATCTCGCAGCCCTCGAATGCAAGCAGGAGCCGTATGAGCGCTACAACTCCGAGCTCGACGAGGCCAACGCCGCCATGGTGTACGCGATGGACGGCGTGAGCAGCTACTACCGTAACTCCAGCGGACGAGTGGTCACCAACTCGCCTTGGCCGGTACCCGAGTACTGGGCGCGCACCGCCAACCCCGAACCTGCGGACTTCACGGCGACGAAACGTCGCAGGGCCTGAAAGCCCACACGAGGCAATAGGAATTCGCCGGGTTTCCGAAGAAACCCGGCGAATTCCCTTGCCACTCGGTCAACCGTCGCTACTCAGTCGATCGTCGCGAAGACCTCCGACTCGAGGTCGGACTCGTCGAGGCAGATCGAGTTTCCGCCGTCACGGGCTTGCAGCTGCCCGTCTCGGACCTCACCGACGTAATAGCAGGTCGGGTAGGAACGGTCGGTGTCGGAGTACGTCAGCGGCGGAGCCAGCCCGCCGAGCGTGTCACCGTCGAGTTCGACCAGTCCCCGAGCGACATCGGCGGGTGTGGAGTCCGACGTCAGCCCTGCGCGATCGGCGGCGGCCTCGAAAAGCTTGCCGGCGATCCAGGAATCGAACGCGACGGCCGAGAACTGCGCCGAGTCCGTCAATCCCTCGTAGTACGAGTCGATCGTCTCCCGGGCCTCACCGACGACCGGGACGGACGGGTCGTAGTACGGGGCATTGGACTGCGTGAACAGCAATCCTTCGGCGGCCGGTGACTCCATGAATTCGTTACCGACCGCTCCGGCCGAACTGTAGAACTGGGGCTCGTAACCGATCTTGTTGCAGTCCTCCGCGATCCGGACGTCCACACTGGTGATGTGAGCCAGGAAGAGGCCGTCGACGCCCTCGTTCTTCATCGTCTGGCACACCGCGGTGTAGTTGGGGGCGGCCGCGGCGGCCTTGACCGAGAAGTACCCGATTCCGACATCGGCCGCCGACTTGCCCGCCAGCGCATCCGAATCCGCGCATACAGGTGATTCCGAGCAGTACACGACACCCAGCTTGGTCGTGCCCTCTTCACGGGCGAGCTTCGCCAGACCGTAGGTGATGACGGGGTTGGGAGAGCCCGCGAGGTAGAAGTTGTCGCTCGCGAGGAAGGTTGCGTCGGAGGGCACGCCCCCGAGTACGGGGATCCCCTTCTCCTCGACGTACTGCCGCCACGACCCGGTGGTACCGGTGATGGGACCGACGATCGCAACGACCCCTTCCTCCTCGACGAGGCTCTTGACCGCGGCCAGCGCCTTCGACGGCTCCTGGCCGATGTCCTTGACGATGACCTTTACCGGATGGCCGTTGATTCCACCGGAATCGTTTACGCTCGCGGCCCAGGCCTGCGCGACGTCGTCGACCCGGCCGTGGGTGGGTGCGGACACACCCGAGCACCCACAGACCGTGCCGACCACGATCGCAGGTTTGGTCAGTGTCGTCGACGGTGTCGGCGACTGCTCCTGTTCGGCGGAACAGCCGGACAGCACAAGTGCTCCCGCCACGGCCGCGAGCGCAGCCCGCCTCCACATCGTTCTCATCACACGTTCTCCTCAGCTGTAGATTCTTTCAACTCGGTAGCGATTTCGATTCCCAGGTATCGGCTCATGAGTTCGTCCTCGTTCAGCGAGGACGGATCGATCGGTCCTGATACCCGACCCCGGTCGATCAGGTGCACCACATCCGCATTGCCCAGTGCGCGACCGACATATTGTTCGACGAGCAGGATCGACTTCCCGGACTCCCGGAGAACGTCGAGGGCATCGAAGATCTGGTCGATCACCAGCGGCGCCAACCCCATCGACACCTCATCGAGGACGATCACGGAACTGCGGGGCAGGAAGGCGCGTGCCAGGGCGACCATCTGCTGCTGGCCACCGGACAGGCTTCCCGCCTTCGCGTCCATGCGCCGGCCGATCTCGGGAAAGGTTTCCAATGCCAGCGCGTACTGGTCGCTCAGAGAGCCGTCCACAGCAAGGAGGAGGTTCTCCCGCACGGACAGTCCCGGAAAGATCCCCCGCCCTTCGGGTATCAGGCAGATCCCGGCAGCGGCGCGTGTGGCCGGCCGGTGCGCGGTGATGTCCGTTTCCCCGAACCGAACGGAACCCGAAGTCGGTGTGAGCAAACCACCGATCGCCGCGAGCAAGGTGCTCTTTCCGGCACCGTTCGGACCGAGCAGCGCGACGACCGACCCCGGCTCCACGGTCACGTTCGCGTCCCGCAGCACGGTCAGTTTCCCGTAGCCGGCGGACAGTCCGGTCACCTGCAGGGTCGGCGTGGTCATTTGATCTCCTCCAGTTCCCGACCCGACTGCACCTCGTCGACCGGCTCCGTTGTTCCGAGATATGCCGCCTGCACGACACTCGAGCGACGCGCGTCGGCGGCAGAGCCGGAGAAGATGACGCGTCCGAATTCCAGGACGTACACCTCGTCGGAGACGCCGAGTACCAGCGAGACATCGTGTTCGACGAGGATCACGCCGATTCCGCGTTCGTCGACGACCCGCCGGATCAGCTCGCCGAGCCGCGCCGACTCGTTGTGGTCCAGACCCGCCGAGGGTTCGTCCAGGAGCAGGATCGTGTGGCCGCCGGCAAGACAGCGGGCAACCTCCACCAATCGTCGGGTACCGGTCGGAAGATTCATCACATGCTGGTCGGCGACGTCCTCGAGGCCGCACGCCGTGAGCGCGGATTCGGTCGCCGACCGGATATGGTCCCGTTCGGCTTTCGACGACCGCAGGTGGGTGGTCGGGTCGAGCCGGACGGTCCGTCCCTCGGCACCGACCGACACGTTGTCCCGCACCGTCATCGACTCGAACAGCTCGACGGTCTGGAACGTGCGGCCGATGCCCGCACGCGCCCGGGCGGACGGACTCTTCCCTCGAAGGTCGACTCCCCCGAAGGACACCGATCCGCCGGAGATGGCGACCAATCCGGTCACCGCGTTGAACAACGTCGATTTGCCCGCACCGTTGGGACCGATCAGCCCTGTCACTCGCCCCGGAGTGCACACGATGTCGGCACCATCGAGCGCCTTGACGCCTCCGAACGCGACACCGACCTTCGAAACCTCGAGTACTGCAGGGTCGATCGGTTCGACGTCCACCGGTTCGGTGCGCAGTGGCGGTGCGGTGTGCAGTGGCGGTTCGGTCCGATCGTCGCGACGGAACCACCGGTCGACGAGAGACGTCACCCGCACCGGGAGCTGCGCCGGCGGCAGCACGACGAGCGCGATCGCGCTGAGCCCGAACAGCAGTTGCAGGTAGGTCCCCACCTCGGTGCTCGGAAAATAGCTGGGAATGAGCGTGTATGCCGCCGCGGCGAGGACCGCGTTCCACGGCACCGCCGGACCGTTCAGGACGATGATGACGAAAACGGTCAGCGAGATGATCGGGGCGTAACTATCGGCCGAGATGCTCTGCTGGGCGGAGGCTGCCAGCGCTCCCCCGATCGCAGCGAGGAACGCCGCGATGCAGAAGATCAACACTCGCGTCATGGCCGCAGGAACTCCGTTGGCCTCCGCCGCTCGTGGCGACTGCTTGATATAGGTCAGCAGTCGGCCCAGCCGGCCACATTCGAGTGTGAACACCACGGCCACCGATACGACCGCGATCGCCAGAACGAGGTAGTAGTACCCGGCATCCGATGCGAAATCGACAATCATGGTGTCGGGCCGTCGTACCTCGAGACCCGACGACGCGGCACCGAACATGAAGTCCTGCGTGTAGAACATCTGCTGCAAAAAGATCCCGAACCCGAACGTCGCGATCGCCAGGTACAACCCACCGAGACGGATCGCCGGTACCGCCAGCACCGCACCGATCGGCACGGCGACCGCACCGGCGAGCAACAGCGCGGCGGGCCACGACATCCCGGTTCCATGCAGCAGGTGCGAGAACGTCGCGGCACCGATCGCCATGAACCCGATCTGGGCGAGCGACACCTGACCGGACGTGTGCACCAGCAGCGACAGCGATCCGAAGACCAGGATCATCGCCACCGCGACCGTCCAGTCGACCAGATGGATGCCGGCAAAGAGCGGGACGGTCACCAGGAAGGCGACGACCAGGGCGCCGCCCATGGCCTGGAGCCGGACCGGAGCCTTCCACGTCGGCCGGGGATGTATCCGGACGGCGGTCTTGTCGACGAGGTACTTCTTCGGGAAGAAAAGCAGTACGACGAACAGGATCGCGAAAGGCAGTGCCGCCGGGAGCGAGGCGAGGATGCCGTTCGTCAGCCATCGGGTCGACAGGGCAGCCAGTACACCGACGACGAGTCCGCCGGCGAACGTTCCCGGCAGGTTGCTGAAGGTGCCGATCGCGGCGGCGGCATAAGCTGCGACGACCAGCAACGTCAACTGGACCGGGTCCAGGGGCATGATCGGTGCGAGCAGGACACCCGACAGGGAGGCCATCACGGTGCCGAGAATCCAGGCCCACCGGCGCACCCGTGTTGCGCTGTGCCCGACCAGCTCGAGCAGTTCGGGGTTCTGCACCACAGCCTTCATCGCGATCCCGGTCCGGGTCCACCGGAGGAACGCCCACAGGCCCGCCGTCGCCGCGACAGCGATCACGAAGGTCAGGACATCGTCGTACTGGATGAGGGTGCCACCGACCTCGATGCGGCCCTTCGGCAGGAACGACGGTACCCGGCGCACCTCCTGGGCACCGAAGATCAGCAGCGTCCCGGCCTGGACGACCAGCAGAATTCCGACGACACCGGCGATCTGGAGCGGCAACGCGGCGCCTTGCAGTCGCCGGGCGAGCAATTCGAGGAGCAGCCCGACCGCGGGTCCGACTACGCACACGGTGACGAACGCCGCGATCGGCCACGACAGCTCGAGTTGAACGTTGAGCACGTAGAACGAGTAGGCGGCGAGAGCCGCCAGTGCGCCGTGCCCGAGGTTGAATACTCCGGAAGTCTTGTAGGTGAGAACGAGGCCGACGGCCGCCAGTCCGTAGACCGAACCGGCCACCAACCCGATGATGACGAACGAAACTATGTCCACTCTTGCTCCTTGGGCCAGGCCGCACTGACGCGCGCCGCCCGAAGTTCAGTTGATCCCGCGAGCCATCCCCTCCCAGTAGGGAGCCCGCAGGTCACGCTTGAGCACCTTGCCGACCGCGCTGCGCGGCAGCGAGTCGACGAACACCACCTCGGCCGGACACTTGAACCGGGCGAGATCGGCCCGGCAGTGCTCCAGTACGTCGTGTTCGGTGAGGTCTGCCCCCGGCCGGGGCACCACGAACGCGATCGGGCTCTCACCCCACCGCTCGCTCGGCACACCGATGACGGCGACGTCGGCGACACCCTCCACCGTGAAGAGCACTTCTTCGACCTCCCGCGGGTAGATGTTCTCCCCACCCGAGATGATGATGTCCTTCACTCGATCCGAAATATACAGGAACCCTTCGGAATCCAGGTATCCGGCGTCGCCTGTCCGGAGCCAGCCGTCGCCGAGGGCCGTGCGGGTGGCGTCCTCGAGAGCCCAGTACCCACTCATCAGCTGCGGCCCTCGCACGAGGACCTCGCCGACGGATCCGGCCGGGACGTCACTGCCGTCCTGCCCCGCCACGCGCAGCGCGGTTCCGACGACGGGCCGCCCCGCAGACATCAGGATTCCCGGGTCCGATTCGAGCGCCCGATGGTGGTCCTCCGGGGCAAGAATGGTTGCCACCGCGCAGGATTCGGTCATCCCGTATGCCTGCGCGAAGTCGCATCCGAACACGCCCATCGCTCTCTTCAGCACTTCCACCGCCATCGGCGCCGAGCCGTAGACCATCAGGTCCAGAGCGCTGAAGTCCAGTTCCGCGGTCAGCGGGTCGGCGACCATGTCCTGGATCATGGCCGGTGCCAGGGTGAGAAGCTGAATTCGCAGTTCCGACATCGACCGGAGCACGCTCGCCCGGTCGAAGTCGCGGACCACGCGGATCGAGCAGCCACCGGTCGTGTACGCGAGAACCTGCAGTGCCGCGCCGGCGTGGAACAGCGGCATCACGCACAGCGCTCGTTTCCTGCTCGCATCCAGGGCGAGCTGGATCTGAAGCGCGTTGGCACACGCCGCCCGGTGGGTCACCATGGCGCCCTTCGGTTTCCCTGTGGTCCCACTGGTGTACATCTGGTGATAAATCGCCTCGGCCGGCACGTTCCTGTCGATGCGATCGGCCGGGTATGCGACCACGTCGTCGGCGAACCTCAGAGGGGGGTCCCTGTCGTCCCGCATGACCGAGGCCATGACGCCCGGTACGACGGCGGTCAGCGTGTCGGCGTAATCCTCGTGGACGACGGCCAGTGTGCACCGCGCGTCCTCGACGATGTACTTCCACTCCTGGGGCGCCAGCCGGAAGTTGAGCGGCACCGGAACCACCCCGGCGCGTGAGGCGCCGAAGTACAGCGCGATCAGCTCCAGCGAGTTCCGATCGAGCACGCAGAACCGATCACCGGGCTGCAGTGTGTCGGCCAACCAGCTGCCGACCCGATGCGTCCACTCCCGCATCTCGTTCCAGGTCAGACTCCGATCGCCGTCGCTGACGTAGATCTCGTCCGGGAAGCGGTCGGCCCAATGGTCCAGCAGTTCGTGGACACGCATGTCCACCACCCTTTCCGATCAGCCGGGCAGGCCGGCACGCAGTGCGGTCGAAATCTGTTCCTGTACGTCTCGTTCGGAGAACTCGAGAACCGCGTCGACGAGACTCCTGTCCGGGGCACCGTCGCGGTAGGCAGCACGGAGGGTTTCGGAGATGTCTCGTCGACGCCTGCGCAGCGTGTCGACGTCGACGGCCGGCTCGGGGTCGGATGCGAGTCCGAGCCGCCCCGCGAGCTCCTCGGTGCGTTCGCAAGCCTGCCCCAGCCGCACCTCGTCCCACGCGAGACGTTCCGCCAGGTTGTCGAGCTGTTCGAGCACGGCCGCGAGTTCCAGCAGGGCAGGTCCGTCCTCGAGCGCCGGAGCGACGCGCCGGCCGAGCGTGTCGGTGATCGTGCTCAGCAACCTGGTCAGGTCGGTCGAATAGACGGTCATGTCAGTTTCCCCATTCTCCGTCGCGGAGCATCTTCGTCAGCCAGCCGATGCTGTAGTAGACGCTGTGCGCCATGTTCGAATACCGCAGCTCGTCGCGGTCCCCGCGTTGGTACACATCCACCGCCTGCAGACAGCCCACGGCGGTCTTGACCAGGGACTGGACCGACCACCAGGTGAGTGTCTCGGGGCTCGGCCGCCACCCGCCCGCCCTCTCGTACTCGTCGAGGAACGGCTCGAGTTCGATCAGCTTGCACAACAGCGGGGATCGGCCCCGCGAGGTGCGCTGTGCGAACCATGCGATGTCGGCGGTGGGATCGGAGAAGTGTGCGGTCTCCCAATCGAGGACGCCGGAAATCGTCCCGTCCTGCACGACGAGGTTTCCCACTCGGAAGTCGTTGTGGACCAGGCTCACCCGGCCTGACACCACATCGCTTTGGTGATCGAGCCAAGCGAAGGCGAGATCGAGAACCGGGATCGGGATGTCCGCGACCTCGCGGTACGCTCCGGCCCACTTGTCGTTCTCGATCCGGCCGGTGTCGGCGCCGTCGGGCACTTCCCCGAGCACGCTCAACCCCATCGTGCGCGGATCCACGCTGTGCAGACGCGCCATCTCCCGTGCGACCTCCCGCCCGAGCTCCGCACGCTGGGCAGTGTCCGGGATGAGCCGTGACACGGTGTTCGGCATGGGGATGATGCCAGGAACCTTCTCCATCGCGAAGAACCCACGCTCACCGTGTGTCTCACCGCGGTGTGTGATCACCGCCGGAACCCGCATCCGGGTGCGCGCTGCGGCCTCGAGGAGCGCCACTTCACGCACGACGTCGTAGTCGCCGGTAATACCGCTGACCGGTTGTCGCTTGACGGCGAAGGTGTCGGTGCGGCGGTCGTTGCCGTCTGCCCACTCCGCGGTGACCAGATAGGTCTCCCACGAATTGCCCTCTCCGCGCTGGTCGATGTCGGTCAATTGCAGGGTTCCGCCGGCAGACAACGCAGCGTCCAGCGATGCGGTCAGCTCGGCGAAGAAATCGTCGTGCTCGGTAGTTGGGGTGTCTGCCTCGGCCACGGTCGTCACGGAATGCCTCACTCGTGTGTGTCGGTCGTCAGAAGATGGTCGGATTCGGGCCACCGCCATCGACGACCAGGTGTTGTCCGGTCACGTACCCCGAGTCCGGGGAGACCAGGAACGCCACCGTGCCGGCGACATCCTCGGGCCTGCACACGCGCCCGAACGGCGAGTCGGCGTCGAGATCACCGATGTCCGTTCCACGCGAGGCGGAGACGAGACGCTTACCCATGTCGGTGGCAATGAGCCCGGGCGCGACGATGTTGGCGTGGATGCCGTAGTGGCGTTCCTCGCGCGCGAGCGTGCGCACGCACGTCTCCATCGCCGCCTTCGCCATCGTGTACGGCGCGGAGTTCGGCGGTGCGGAGAGCGTGGTGTTGGACGAGATCATGACGATGTCGCCGCGTCCGACCTCCCCCGCGGCCGCCTTGCGCATATCCGGAAGCACCTGCTGGACGAGCCCGATCGGACCGAATGCGTGCACCCGCATGAGCTGCAGGTAGTCGGCATACGGGGTCGACGCCACATCCTGACCGCGACTGGCCGACCCGGCGTTGCTCACGATCAGATCGACCGGACCGAGGTCGGACCGGATCGCCACCACCATGTCCGCGACGGCGGCCTCGTCGTCGATCGACGCGCAGTAGGCCGCCGCACGCCCTCCCGCTGCGACGATCTGCTCGACCACCTCGTCTGCGGCCGCCGCGTCGCGCCGGTAGTTCACGGCCACCGCGGCGCCGTCACGGGCCAGGCGCAGTGCGACGGCTCGGCCGACGCCGCGCGAGCCCCCCGTGACGAGCGCGGTACGTCCGGCGAGCGGGCCTGCGTTCGGTGTGCCGTTCATCGGGTCACCACCGTCCGACCGACCAGATCCTTCATCACTTCGTTCGCTCCTCCGTAGATTCGCTGGATGCGCGCGTCGCGCCAGATCCGTGCGATCGGATATTCCTCCATGTAGCCGTAGCCGCCGAACAGCTGCAGGCAGCGGTCGACCACATCCCATTGCAGGTCGGTGGCCTTGTACTTGGCGCCCGCGGCGTCGTCCGCGGTGAGGTCGCCGCGGACGAGTGCTTCCACGCATCCGTCGACGTAGTGCTGGAGGACCTGGATGTCGGTGTGCATCTCCGCAATCGCCATGCGGACCGACTGCAGATCCGCCAGGGGTGCACCGAAAGCCACCCGGGACCGGACATGGTCGAGTGCGAGACTCAACGCGTGTGCGGCGGACGCGACCCCGGAGACCGCGATCGACAGTCGCTCACGCGGGAGGTTGGCGATGGCCGAGCCGAACCCGCGGCCGGGTTCACCGATGATGTTCGCGGCCGGGACCCGGCAGTTGGTGAACACCAGCTCCGCGGTGTCCTGGGCCTTACGACCGATCTTGTGCATGGGCCGGCCACGTTCGAATCCGGGTGTTCCGGCTTCCACGGCGACGAACGACCTCCCGCGTCCGTCCCGCTCTCCGGTCCGCACCAGTACGATCGCCAGGTCGCAGGTGGCGCCGCTGGTGATGAACGTCTTGGTGCCGTTGATGATCAGATCGTCGCCGTCGCGGACCGCGCTCGTCCGGATCGACGCCAGATCCGAGCCGGCGCCGGGCTCGGTCATGCCGAGGGCCGTAACGCATTCGCCCCGAGTGAACTTCGGGAGCCAGCGCTGCTTCTGTTCATCGGTGGTGAGGTCGCGCAGATACGGGACGATGATGTCGTTCTGCATGCTGAAGGTGTCGCCGGCCATGCCGGAGCGCACCACCTCCTCGGTCATCACCGCGTTGTAGCGGAAGTCCGAGATTCCGAGGCCACCGAATTCCGGATCGAATTCGAAACCGAGGTAACCGGATTTGGCCGCCGCGGTGATGAAATCCCGGTCGACGGTCCCGGCCTGCTCCCACTTGTCGACGTTCGGCACGGCTTCCCGGTCGAGCAACGCCCGGAACGCCGACCGGAACGTTTCGTGTTCCGCGGTGTAGAGGGATCTGCGCACGCGTCAGCCCTCCAGCAGTGACGCGGGTGGGGTGAACCGCGGCCCGTACTTGTCGGCGATTTCCTGTGCGCGGCGGACGAACGCCTCGGTGCCACCGGGGTATCCGGTGACGAACTGGCTGGTGCCGCCGGTCCAGGTCGGGAATCCGATGCCCAGCAGCGACCCGACGTTCGCGTCGGCGGTCGAGCGGAGGATTCCGTCCTCGTGGCAGCGGACCGTCTCGAGCACCTCGGCGAACAGCAGACGATCGCGCAGGTCGGCCAGATCGGCACGTTCGCCGGTGACCGGGAAGCGTGCGGCCAGTCCCGGCCACAGCGCACCGCGCCGCCCCTCCGGGTACTCGTAGAAGCCGCCGCCGGCCACCCGGCTGGGACGGCCCAGTTCTTCGACCATCGCGGTGAGCACCGCGTCGCCCGGATGGTCGGCGAGTTCGGCGCCCTGCTGCTCCGCGACCTCGCGGAACTGGCCGCGGATCTTCAGCGGCAACGACAGGGTGAGTTCGTCGAGCAGCGCGAGGGTGCCGACGGGGTAGCCGGCCTGCAACGACGCCTGCTCGATCGACTGCGGGTCCACGCCCTCGCCGATCATCGCGGCCGCTTCCACGAGCCGCTGCAAGATGACCCGGCTGGTGAAGAAGCCACGTCCGTCTCCCACGACGATTGGGGTCTTGCGCATCTGCAACGCGATGTCGAAAGCCTTGGCGAGGGTCGCGTCGCTGGTCTTGTCGCCGACGATGATCTCGATCAGTTCCATGCGGTCGACTGGCGAGAAGAAGTGCAGGCCGATGAAGTCGTCGGGCCGCGGAAGTTCGCTCGCCAGGTCGGTGATGGGGAGAGTGGAGGTGTTCGAGGCGAGCACGGCATCCGGGGCCACCACCTCGAGGACCTCTGCGAAGACCTTCCGCTTGAGGCCCGGATCCTCGAACACTGCCTCGATCACCAGGTCGGCGCCGGCGAGGTCGGCGACCGATGTGGTCGGTGTGATGAGGGCCAGGATCGCGTCGGCGTCCTCACGGGTGCGCTTGCCGGCCTCGACCTGTTTGCCCAGCACCTTGCGGGCATAGTCCTTACCACGTTCCGCGGCTGCGATGTCGATGTCCTTGAGTGCCACCCGCATTCCCACGAGTGCACACGACAGGGCCACGCCGGCGCCCATCATGCCGGCACCGAGAACGGCGACGAAGTTCGCGCGGTGAACGGGGAAACCCGCCGGGCGGCTCGCGCCGGACTTGATGGTCTGCTTGTCGAAGAAGGTGCCCTGGATGATGTTCTTGGAGATCGGTCCGGTGGCCAGTTCGACGAAGTACCGGGTCTCGACCGCGGCCGCGGTATCGAAGTCGACCTGCGTGCTCTCGACGGCCGCGGCCAGGATGTTGGCCGGGGCGGGCATCGGTGCACCCTTGTGCCGGGTGCGCAGCACGGCACTGCGCAACGGCAGAACCGCCTCGATCTCGGGGGTGTATGCGGTGCCGCCGGGAATGGGCTCACCTCGGTCCCACGGCTGGGTGGCACCGGGATTGTCCGAGATCCATTGCGTTGCAGCCGCAATGAGGGAGTCGGCGTCGGGGACGATGCGGTCGATCAGTCCGAGGTCGAGCGCGTCCTGGACGCGGTAGGCGGTACCGGGCAGCAGGACCTTGTCGAGCGCGACGTCCAGCCCGAGCAGGCGCACCGTGCGCACGACCCCACCGCCGCCGGGCAGCAGACCGAGGGTGACCTCGGGAAGCCCGATCCGCAGCGCCGGAGAGTCCACGGCGATGCGATGGTGGCACGCGAGCGCGATCTCGTAGCCGCCGCCGAGTGCGCTGCCGCCGAGTGCGGCAACCACGGGGACACCGAGTGTCTCCAGCCGGCGCAGCATGGCCTTGGCACCGTCGGCGAATACTGTGAGTTCCCCAGCCTGTTCGGGTGTCGTCGCGAGCAGGTCGCCGAGATCGCCACCGGCGAAGAACGTCTTCTTGGCGGAGGTGAGGATCACCCCGGTCAGGTCGGGTCCGAGGGCGGCGAGCCGGTCGAGGGCCGCGGACAGGGACGCGGACCACGCCGCGGTCATCGTGTTGACCGACTGTGTGGGGTCGTCGAAGGTCAGGACGACGACACCGGATTCGGTCTGTTCCCAGGTGATGGTCTCGGTGGTGGTGTCTGTGGTGGTCACGGCGCTGGCCTCGCTCATGGTGCGGTCACGATTCTCTCGGTGCGATGTCTGTCGGGGGGAAATGTCGGTCACGTGCACTCACACCCGCTCGACGATCGTCGCGATACCCATGCCGCCGCCGACGCACAGCGTCACCAGTCCGCGGCGCAGATCACGACGCTCGAGTTCGTCGACCATCGTCGAGATCAGCATCGCGCCGGTCGCGCCGAGCGGATGCCCCATGGCGATCGCGCCCCCGTTGACATTGACCTTCTCGTGCGGAAGATCGAGGTCTCGCATGAAGCGCAGGGCGACCGAGGAGAACGCCTCGTTGATCTCGAACAGGTCGATGTCGTCGACGCTCAGTCCGGCGACCTCGAGGGCCTTGCGGCTGGCCGGGGCCGGGCCGGTCAGCATGATCGTCGGATCGGATCCGCTCACCGCACCCGCGACGATGCGCGCCCGCGGTGTCAGGCCGAGTTCGGTGCCGACCTGTTCGTTTCCGAGTGCGACGAGCGACGCGCCGTCGACGATGCCCGACGAGTTACCGCCGGTGTGCACGTGCTCGATCCGCTCGACCCAGTGGTACTTCTGCAGCGCCACCGCGTCGAAGCCGGCTGCGCCGAGCCCCGCGAACGCGGGCTTGATCCTGCCGAGCGACTCGAGAGTCGTGCCCCGGCGGATGTGCTCGTCGTGGTCGAGGATGGTCTGCCCGTTCCGGTCGAGCACCGGCACGATCGAACGAGCGAATCGGCGCTCGTCCCAGGCGGTCGCGGCGCGGCGCTGCGATTCGACGGCGAACCCGTCGACGTCCTCACGGGTGAAGCCTTCGAGGGTCGCGATGAGGTCGGCGCCGATGCCCTGTGGAACGAACCCGGTGGTCAGGTTGGTCTCCGGATCGTTGGCCCATGCACCGCCGTCCGATCCCATCGGAACCCGGGACATGCTTTCGACACCGCCGGCGAGGACCAGCGACTCCCACCCGGACGCCACCTTCTGCGATGCGGTGTTGACGGCCTCGAGACCGGACGCGCAGAATCGGTTCATCTGCACCCCGGCCACGGTCTCGGGCAGGCCGGCGGCGATCGCCGCGGTACGCGCGATGTCGGCTCCCTGATCGCGCAACGGTCCGACCACGCCGAGGATCAGATCGTCCACGCGCTTGGGGTCGAGGCCCGGGTTGCGGTCCTGAAGCGCCTGCAGCAGACCGACGACCAGAGAGATGGGCTTGACGCCGTGCAGGGCTCCGCCTCGTCCACGACCTCGCGGGGTGCGGAAGGCGTCGTACACGTACACGTCATGGGGCATTTCGAATCCTGTTCTTGAGGTGGTGCGCGGTCGCGCCGGAAGAAGTCCGGACGTCAAGCGCGCGATGCTGCGGCGTCCGCGGTCGTCCAGTACGCGTCGCGGAGCGACTTTTTGTAGAGCTTGCCGGTGGGCAGCCTGGGCATTTCGTCGGTGAAGTCGAATGATTTGGGGCACTTGAACTTCGCGAGATTCGCCCGACAGAACTCACTCAGTTCTGCCGCCAGGTCGGAATCGGCCTGCGCCGGGTCGACGGCTTGGATCACGGCCTTGACTGCCTCGCCGAAGTCCTCGTCCGGGACGCCGAAGACGGCGGCGTCCATGACTTTCGGGTGGGTGACGAGCAGATTTTCGATCTCCTGGGGATAGATGTTCACCCCGCCGGAGATGATGACGAACGCCTGACGGTCGGTGAGGTAGAGGAATCCGTCCTCGTCGAGGTAGCCGATGTCGCCGATCCTGGACATCGTTCCGGTGGGGTCCTTGGCCTCGGCCGTCTTGCCGGGGTCGTTGAAATATTCGAAACCGCTGCCCTCGCCGCGGAACCAGATGTTGCCGGCGACGCCGAGTGGGCACTCGTTGCCGTCGTCGTCGAGGATCACCGGTTCGCCCATGAACGGTCTGCCGACGGTTCCCTTGTGCGCCAGCCATTCTTCGGGGGTGCATCCGCACATGCCGTTGGCCTCGGTGCCGCCGTAGTACTCGTAGATCACCGGGCCCCACCAGTCCAGCATGGCCTCTTTCACCGCGACCGGGCAGGGAGCGGCTCCGTGCACCACGACTTCGATCGACGAGATGTCGTGGTTGCGCTTGTCCTCGTGCAGCTTGAGCATCCGGGAGAACATCGTCGGTACGACCATCGAGTGTGTGATGCGGTGCTGCTCGACGAGTTCGAGGTACTGCTCGGCGTCGAACTTCTCCATCACCACGATTGTCGCTCCCAGGCGCAGGCCGATCGCGACCGTCGACTGTGGACCCGAGTGGTACAGCGGGGCCGGCGAGAGGAACCGCATCCCCTCACGCAGATGGAACAGCTTGCGGCCGAAATCCTCGATCGCCAGGATTTCGCCAGGATGCGCGTCGGGCAGAGCGCGTTTGATCGCCTTGGGGCGACCTGTCGTTCCGGACGAGTAGAACATCGGCGTGCCGAGCCGCTCGTGCTCGCCGGCTTCCGTCCCGAAACCGGCGACGGCGGCACTGTAGGACTCGTACGGTCCCGTCAGAGCAATCGAGCCCAGATCGGCGTCGGCCATGAGCCAGCGGGTCACCTTCGGGCACAGCTCGGGAAAACCCTGGGCGACCGGCGCTTTTGCTGCTGTCGTGATGACCAGCCGGGACTGCGAGTCGTCGATGATGTACGCGGCCTCGGACGCCGACAGGAACGAGTTGACCGGGGTGTAGAACAGCCCCGAGCGCTCTGCTGCGGACATCGCCACGATCATCTCCATGTTGTTCTCCATGAACAACGCGATGTGATCGCCCGGACCGAGCCCCTCGGAGCGAAACAGCGCGGCCAGACGATTGGCGCGTGCGTCGAGGTCTGCGTAGGTCAGAACCTCACCGCGGGGGGCCATGATGATCGCCGGTCGGTCGGGATGTTCGGTGGCATAGCGCCCGGGGTACATGACGGACTCCTGTCGGACGGTCGTATGAGGGACGAGGTGGCGCAGTGTGTTCAGGGGCGGATGGGACGCAGGAACTCCGCGACCGCCCAGCCGCCGTGCCCACCGGCCAGGTCGACGGTCATCTGAGCCATCCGGACGGCGCGGTCCTCGGTTCGCTGGGTGACCGGTACGAAATGCCGGATGGCCCCGTCGACGACGATCGTCGGTAGTCCTTCTGCGGTGATGATGCCGACATGGCGTCCGTTGTAGGTGGATTCGCCCGCGTAGTCGGTGTGCACCGTGTAGTCGGTGATCGGGTGCGCCACGCCGTCGGTCGTGAGTACCGCGCCGGCGGACACCCGGATCCCGGACTTCTCGTATTCACCGTACGCACTGAACGCGGTGCCGTCTGCCAGCCAGCCGGCCAGCCACTCACCGGTGTACGACGCCCACTCCCGCGGACCCCACGAGTGGTCGCGGAACGAGGTGACCTTGTCGAGCACCCAGGTGCGGTTGCCGACCCGGATGGTGCCTGAAAGGTGTCCGAACTGTTCGTAGTGGTCGCTGGCGATGACGGAACTTCCCGGTGTGCAGTCGCCGTCACCGTCGCTGTTGATGACGAACATCGGGCTCGACGCCTCGTAGGACAGCGAGATCTCGCATTCCTCCGACGGCGCATTCTTGAGCGCGATGCGGCCGTTCTCCGCCATCAACGACGGATGCACCACGCGTGCAACGGTATCGCGATAGGTAATCTCCGCGGTCCGCGTGGGCTCCTTGATCGTGATCTCCAGACCCTGACCGGAGAAGCCGTCGTTCGTCTCACACGGGGTCCGCCCCGCCCGGAACGCGATGGCTCCGCCAGGAAGGGTCAGCTGCACCGAAGTCTCGCTGTACCCGAGATTCGGCCGGTTACCGATCCGGACGAGTCCACCGAGTTGCGAGATGGGGTCGACGAAGTTGAAGTAGACGCTCTCGTTGAAATTGGGGATGCCGGCGAAATCGTGCGTACCCTCCGCATCGGCGCCGTACTTGCACACGGTGAACGGTTCGGTCGTCATAGCACTCCTCAGGTCGATCAGCTTCGAGTTCAGAATTTTTCGGCAGGTGATGGATCCAGCGGCGGGAAGACCGCCGGTCGACGTTCGAGGAACGACAGGATCCCTTCCCGCGCGTCTTCCGAGTCGACTCGGCCGGCGTAGGTACGGGATTCGTCCGCCGCCGCCGGACCCGGATGTGCGTGCTGCCAACCCGAGGCCAGGAGCCGCTTGGACAGGGCCACCGAGGTCGGAGACGTCTCGTGGACGAACTGGTCCGCGTACGCCCGGGCCGCCGACATCACCTGATCCGCGGGCACCACCCGGGTGAGATACCCCGCCTCGTACCCCTCGGCGGCGTCGAAAACCCGTCCGGTCAGAATCCAGTCGGTCGCGCGCCCGACCCCGACGAGTCGAGGCAGGAACCACGACGACGCGCCCTCGGGGACCACGCCCCGACGGGTGAACACGAATCCGAATCGTGCGTCCTCGCTGGCGATACGAACATCCATCGCCGCGGCGATCGTCGCGCCACCCCCGATCGCGTGCCCGTTGAGCGCCGCGATCACGGGCTTCTGCA
Source organism: Rhodococcus sp. A14 (assembly GCF_011603105.1). Classification (NCBI taxonomy): domain Bacteria; kingdom Bacillati; phylum Actinomycetota; class Actinomycetes; order Mycobacteriales; family Nocardiaceae; genus Rhodococcus; species Rhodococcus sp. A14. Next base: position 32,904 of record NZ_JAAOQS010000061.1, read on the forward strand.
TCGCGAAGAGCCGTTCACTGATTCGTCCCGCGGGTTCGCGGTAACCGGTGGGAGTGTGCCCGTCGGTGTCCTCGACCAGCGCCCGGGAAAGAGTTTCCGGACCGTCCAGGGCCGCACCGACGGAGAACGCGTCGCCGGCGCCGGTGACGATCACAGCGCGCACCTGGGGGTCGCGGTCGGCGTGATCGAGGATGCGCAGCAGGTCGACCAGCATCCGCACGCGCATCCCGTTGCGGCGCTCGGGGGCATCGAGGGTTACGACGGCCACGCCGTCGGACACCTCGTAGCGCACGTCCTCGTAGTCGTCCATATTGTCCCCCCGAGAGGGAAGGGTGTCCCTCACAGCCCGCCGCCGCAGACGAGAACCTGGCCCGTGATGTAGCTCGATTCGGGGCTGCACAGCAGATAGACCGCACCCGCGGCCTCTTCGACCGTGCCTGCCCGCCCGAGAGCGATCTGCTTGGTGGCCGCATCCATCACGGCGGGATCGACCCCGACCCTGATGTCGCGGTCCTCGACCTTGATGGTCTTCGCCTCGGTGGTCACCGACGTCAGCCGCGTGTTGATCACGCCATACGCGACCGCGTTGGAGGTGACGTTGTAGCGCCCCCACTCCTTGGCGATCGTCTTCGTCAGACCGACCATGCCGGCCTTCGCCGACGAGTAGTTCGCCTGGCCCGGATTACCCAGCAGCCCGGAAGTGGAGGAAATGTTCACGACCTTGCGGCACGGCACGAAGCCGGCCTCGCGCTCGCGCTTGACTGCGGCGCTGATGACCGGCTGGGCGGCGCGCAGGATCCGGAACGGAGCCGTGAGATGCACGTCAACGATGTCCGCCCACTGCTGGTCGGTCATCTTCTGGATCACGTTGTCCCAGGTGTACCCGGCGTTGTTGACGATGATGTCGATCCCGCCGAAGTTGTCCACTGCAGCAGAGACGAAGCGATCGGCGAACGCCGGGTCGGTGACGCTACCGACGCACGCTACGGCCTGGCCACCGAGAGCCTCGATCTCGGCAACCACTTCCTTGGCAGGTTCGGCATCGAGATCGTTGACCACGACCCGGGCACCCTCGGATGCCAGCTTCACGGCGACGGCACGCCCGATACCGCGACCCGATCCGGAGACCAGTGCCACTTTGTCCTGCAGTTTCTGGACGCTCACGTGCTTCCTCCTGAGATGTTTGCGTCGAGCGCTCGGCCGCCGTTCGCGGCGGCGTCGTTACGCCGAAAATCGTGTTGTGACCCCAGTCACTGGGGTGAATACTAACTTCACCACGTCTGTGCGTCAATGGGGACCTTCAACTGGTATTTTAGGGTGATTGTTAGTCGTGAATATGTATAGTCGTTGTGAGCTGGAACCATTGGAAACCCACTTCGAACGAAAGGCAGGCCCCATGAGGAACGTCTGCATCAGCGGCGTCGGAATGATGCCGTTCACCAAACCCGGCAGAAGCGAGACGTACGACCGGATGGGTGCCGCGGCAGCAGCAGCGGCGCTGAAGGACGCCGGTCTCGAATACACAGACGTACAGCAAGCTTTCGTCGGTTACGTGTACGGCGACTCGACGTCGGGTCAGAATTCTCTCTACGAGATCGGAATGACCGGCATCCCGGTCGTCAACGTCAACAACAACTGTTCGACGGGATCGAGCGCCCTGTGGCTCGCACGCCAGGCGGTAGCCTCGGGGTCGGCGGAATGTGTTCTTGCTCTGGGCTTCGAGCAGATGCAGCCCGGCGCTCTCGTCAACGCCTACGGTGATCGTCCGAGCCCCACCGCACGCGGGGAGAACGTCGCCGCGTCGATGCCCGGCGGCGACGAGAACGCCCCGATGGCCGCGAAGCTCTTCGGCGGCGCTGGACTCGAATACATGTCGCGCTACGGCGTATCCGCCGAATTGTTCGGCCGTGTATCGGTGAAGGCGCGCGCACACGCGGCCCAGAACCCACTTGCGGTGTTCCGCGATCCGATCGATCTGCCCACGGTGATGTCGTCGAAGCAGATCTGGGGACCGCTGACCCTCCTGATGTGCTGCCCGCCGACCAACGGTGCGGCCGCCGCCATCGTGTGCAGCGAAGAGTTCGCTCGCGCCCACGGCTTGGACGCGAGCATTCGCGTTCGTGCCCAATCCCTCGTCACCGACGTGGCCGGCACCTTCGATACCACCGACATGATGAAGGTGGCCGGATACGACATGACAGCCAAGGCCGCGGCCGAAGTCTATGAAAAGTCCGGCGTCGATCCGCTCGACATCCGGGTCGTCGAACTGCACGACTGCTTCAGCACCAATGAAGTGATCACGTACGAGGGCCTCGGCCTCACCCCCGAGGGAACCGCTGAGAAATTCGTGCTCGACGGCGACAACACCTACGGCGGCCGGGTCGTGACAAACCCCTCCGGCGGCCTCCTCTCCAAGGGCCATCCCCTCGGCGCCACCGGGCTGGCACAATGCGCCGAACTGGTGTGGCACCTGCGCGGGCAGGCCGGTGAGCGGCAGGTCGAAGGAGCACGAATCGCCCTGCAGCACAACCTCGGTCTCGGCGGCGCCTGCGTCGTCACCATGTACGAGAAGGTGGACTGATGTCACTCGACCACGCAATCCTCGATGTCACGGTTCCTCCGATCGTCACCGACGTCGAACGGGGCCGGATCCGGCAGTTCGCCCTCGCGATCGGCGAGGAGAACCCGATCTACCGTGATCGTGATGCCGCCGTCGCCGCCGGCCACCCGGACGTACTCGCACCCCCCACCTTCCTGTTCGGCCTCGAACTGGAGAACTCGGACGTCTTCGCCGATCTCGCAGCTCACGGAGTGGATCTCGGCAACGTCCTGCACGGCGAGCAGCAGTTCCGCTACTTCGCCGACGTCCACGCCGGCGACCGGGTCACCTTCGAATCCGCATATGTCGACGCCTACTCCAAGGCGAGCGGCGCCCTCGACTTCCTCGTGCGTCGCAGCACCGTGACCCGCGACGGCACCGTCGTGGCAGAACTCGAGAGCGTCAGCGTCATCAAGAATCCCGAGGGTAAGAAATGACCTCATCCACACCCACCGCCACCGCCGACGTCGTAGCCGAGTTGCGACCCGGTGCCATCTCGCGCACGACCCTGGCGTTGTTCGCCGGCGCATCCGGCGATCACAACCCGATCCACATCGACATCGACTCGGCGAAAGCCTCCGGCATGGAGGACGTCTTCGCACACGGCATGTTGTCGATGGCCTATCTGGGACGCTTGCTCACCGACTGGATACCGCAGAGCCGAATCCGGGAACTGTCCACACGGTTCACCGCCATCACCCCGGTCCACGCCGAGCCCGTGCTCACTGCAACGGTCAAGGAGATCGTCACGGTCGACGGCGAGCAGCGTGCCCACCTGGACCTGAACGTGGTACTCGCCGACGGAACCCGAACCCTGACGGGCACCGCGGTGGTGGCGTGGTCGGATCCTGGTGAGCTCGGAAATGCGACACTGGTTCCATGATCGAGCCGAGCGGGAAGAACTGAGATGTCACGATCGACAGCGGCACATACCTACGTCGAAGAGAAGGCAACGCCGTCATCTGCACGTGGGAGCGCTCGCACCGAGCAGATTGCGCGGGCCGCAGCGACCCTCTTTCAGGAATTGGGATACCAGAACGTCAGCATCGATCAGATCGGCGCCGCCGTCGGCCTGACAGGCCCCGCCGTCTACCGGCACTTCAAAGGCAAGCACGGCATTCTCGTGCATGCTCTGATGAGCCAAGTTCGGCTCGTGGACGAGCTCAACGCCCGCGCAGACCAGAAAGGCTCGACCGCGCAGGAACAGCTCGACCTGTTCCTCGAAGGACTCGCAGATCTCACCGCAAACGGAGACGAGGCGACGTTGTGGCGGCGCGAGCAACGGCATCTCGAACCCGCCGAACGCGAGCAGTTCCGTGGCCACTTCGCTGCTAATCAACACCGAATTGCCGCCAAGATCAGGGCGGCGAACTCCGCGATCGACGCACACAAGGCCGAATTGCTCGGCTTCGCGGTCCTGGCGGTGTACTCGAACACTCCCGACATCCGTGGCAATCTGTCGGCGGAACGGTTGATGGAGATCCAATCGGCGCTGGCCAAGTCGATCCTCGACTGCAACCTGCCCGCCCCCGATCCCGACGCCGGTTCGGCGCCGCGTCCCGTTCCCCGGCAGCCCGCAGGGCGCCGCGAACGGATCATCGATGCCTCGGCGAAGTTGTTCGACGAGCGCGGGTTCTACGACGTGCGGATCGACGACATCGCCAAGGCGTCGGAGATGTCGGTAGCGACGTTGTATCAGCACGTGACCGGTAAGGCGCAGGTGCTCCGCGCAGTGCTGGAGCGGGGCGCGGAAGGTCTTCTCTACGTGACCGCCGACGCGCTCGCGCTCGCTACCACCCCGGACGAGGTACTCGACGCCTTGATTCGCACCTACGTCCGTCAGGCGCTCGGTATCCACGGACGGATCATGCACATCCTCTCTACCGACCTGCTGTACCTGTCCGACGAGGAACAATCCGCACTCCGCGAGACCCAGCGCGAATACGTCGCCGAATGGATCGCTGCCATCTGCGCACTCTCCGACGAGCTGGCCACCTCCGACGCACGCGCACTCGCGCAGGCCGTCATCGGTGTCGTGACCGACGTGGCGCAAACACCCCAGCTCCGGGAACGCCCGGGACTCGCCGGGGAACTGACAGTCCTCGCGCGGGCAATGGCGCTGCCGCCGAGCCTCGTTCCGAAATAGCCACCCCCGAACCCTGAGAAGGGCACAAATCTCATGTCCGAAATTGAACCGCGCAGCGCGGTCGTGGTAGGCGGTGCCTCCGGCATCGGTGCTGCCATCGCACGAGCCCTCGCCGCCGACGGAGCAACCGTCACCGTGGCCGACCGAAACGTCGACCAGGCCAAAGAACTCGCCGCCGAACTCGGTCCCACCCACCACGCGGCGCAGGTCGACGTCACCGACGAAAACTCGATCCTAAGATTGTTCGAATCGGTACGCGCAGCACGCGGTCGAGTAGACATCGCCGTGAACAGCGCAGGCATCAGCGTCGCCGGATCCATCACAGATCTTCCCGTCGACAAGTTCCGTCTCGTCGTCGACGTCTGTCTCACAGGGGCATTCCTGGTAATCAAGCACGCAGCCCGAGCGATGGACGACGGCGGGGTGATCATCTCCCTGTCCTCACTCAACGCACGGCAACCCGGCACCGGGATGAGCGCGTACTGCTCGGCCAAGGCGGGGCTCGCGATGCTGACCGAGGTCGCCGCGCTCGAGCTGGCCCCCCGCGGGATCCGCGTCAACGCGATCGCGCCGGGCATCGTCATGACCCCGCTGACCACGCCGTCGATGTCCGTCCCCGGCCTCGAGGACGACTACCTCGCCAACACGCCGCTCGGCAGATCAGGCACCCCCGAGGAGATCGCCGACGCCGCCATCTACATGACCCACGCGTCATGGCTCACCGGTGAGAGCCTCGATCTGAACGGCGGGGCACACCTGGTGAAATACCCCGACCTGCTGACGCATTTCCGCCGAGCCACCGCCTGACACCACCCGGTGGCACGCGATCTCACCCGTGCACGACGTTCCGCCCTCCGCTCCGATCGCGCCCGGCGCCGATTGCAGCGGAGCGCGGATTCGTCGTGCGCGGCGGACGGCCTATTACTTACCGAAACTGACACATATTCAGAATTATCACTAACATTTGCTGCCAGAAGGACTGCGGCCGACACCTCTCCCTGACACGACTGCCCCTCCTCGTGGGAGATGAAACGACGGACCAAAGGGCCGGATGTGGTTCTTTCGCAGGCACATTGGTGCACACTCAAGGCGAAGACACCGTCGACTTCCATCTCACACCGGAGATCGACAAAGATTTCCATTGACGGCCGGACGACGGCATGTCACGATATGATCGTTCACAGACTATGTGCCGCCCGTCACACTCTCACGGGTCGCCTTTCCGGTTCGGTCGATTACAGCAGTCACCCGTTCATCGGCTGCACGAATCCCGGACCGAAGGTCACGGCACTTCCGCCGCTACCGAAGGAGCACACATGACAACCACACCGGCCGACGACGTACTCGGCACCGACACAGCCTCCGACACCGGGGGCCACCCCGCCTTTCCGTTCGGCCGTACGTGCCCGTTCGCGCCGAACGACAAGTATCAGTCCTTCAGCGACGACAATCTGCAGAAGGTGGACTTCAAGGGCACCCCCGGATGGCTCGTCACCGGGTACAACAACGTGCGCACGGTTCTCGCCGATCCCCGCATGAGCGTGCGCGGGATCGACGATTCCTCCCGCGGCGACGACGGCGAGCAGGCAGTTCCCGGATTCTTCGTCGCGATGGACCCACCGCAGCACGACGACCTGCGCAGGATCCTGGCGAAGGAGTTCACTCCGCGTCGCATGGCAGCGATGCGCCCGACGATCGAGCGGATCGCCAACGATTTGATCGACGAGATCCTCAAGTCCGACGAGCCCGTCGACATCATCGACGCACTCGCTCTGCCGCTCCCCTCGCTAGTCATCTGCGAGCTGCTCGGCGTCCCCTACGACAGGCACGACTTCTTCCAGGAACGCACCCGCGCCGTTCTCGCAGCCGGCAGCACCCCCGAACAGGTCGGCGCGGCCATCGGCGACGTCATGACCTACCTCGCCGAGCTGGTGACCATCAAGCAGACGAATCCCGGCGACGACCTGGTCAGCCTACTGGTCAAGCACATCGAGTCGGGCGACCTCGGCGTGATCGACGTCGCGGGCATGTCCACCTTCCTGCTCATGGCCGGCCACGAGACGACCGGCAACATGATTGGCCTCGGCCTGTTCGCGTTGCTCGAACACCCCGACCAACTCGCCGAGCTGCGCGAGGACCCCGAACTCATGCCGCAAGCTGTCGAAGAACTGCTGCGTCACCTCGACATCATCGGAAGCCTCCCCCGGACCGCGACCGAGGACCTCGAGGTCGAGGGCCAGCGGATCGCCAAGGGCGAACTGCTGATGTTCTCGACCGAGGCGGGCAACCGCGACCCGTCGGTGTTCGACGAGCCGGACCGCCTCGACTTCCATCGTGACGCAAGCCGACACCTGACGTTCGGACACGGGATTCACACCTGTCTGGGCGCTCCACTGGCGCGCCTCGAGCTGCAGGTCGTGTACTCGCTTCTCCTCGAACGTATCCCGACCCTGCGCCTGGCCGTTCCCGCATCGGACATCGGCCTCAAGAACGATGCCCGGATCTTTGGCGTCCACGAACTCCCCGTCACGTGGGACCGACCGTAACAGCCGACCACGAATCCGACGGAAAGGCGGGCACCACCATGGCGACCGACCATTCGCGCATCGACGACGAGTTCGATGCCATTGTCGAGACCGACGAATTCGACGTCGTCGTCGAGCGCGTCGAGTCCGCCGCCACCGAAGTCAAAACGCTCGTCCTGCGTCCGGTGACCGGCACGACGCTTCCCACATGGACGCCCGGATCGCATATCGATGTCCTCCTTCCGTCGGGACAGGTCCGCCAGTACTCACTGTGCGGTGATACATCGGATCGTCACGCGTGGCGGATCGCCGTGCTTCGGGAACCACCGGAGAGGAGTCGAGGCGGGTCCGAGTACATTCACACCGACCTGCATGCAGGTTCGAAGCTTCGAGTAAGCACACCGCGTAACAAATTTTCCCTCGTTGAGTCGACTCGATATCTGTTCATCGCGGGCGGCATCGGGATCACCCCCATCCTCCCGATGATCGCGCACGCCGACGAGCAGCACGCCGACTGGCGGCTCGTCTACGGTGGCCGGAACGCCGATTCGATGGCTTTTCGCGACGAACTCGTCCGGTACGGCGACCGGGTCGAGATTCTCCCCGAGGACCGCACCGGCCCGCTCGACCTGGACCATGTGCTCGGTATCCCGCGGTCCGACACCGCGGTGTACTGCTGCGGGCCGGCTGGACTGCTCGAGGCGGTCGAGAAAGGCTGCGGCTCGTGGCCGGAAGGTGCTCTGCACACGGAGCGGTTCGTTCCGGCTACCTCACACCCGGCGCCGGGTGACACTGCCTTCGAGGTCGTCCTCGCCAAGCAGAACCGCACGTTCGTCGTACCGTCGGACGAGACGATCCTCCGCACACTGGAATCGAACGGCGTCGACGTCCCGTCGTCCTGCCAGCAAGGAATGTGCGGACGCTGCGAGCAAACCGTACTCGAGGGAACTCCCGATCACCGAGACGAGATCCTCACCTCGGAGGAGCGAGCTGCGGGCGAATACATCCTGATCTGCGTATCCCGGTGCCACGACGATCGTCTGGTACTGGATCTGTGACTTCACAACATCATTCGACAAGGAGCAAGCAAATGGGCCGTGTAGAGGGAAAGGTCGCCATCGTCACCGGTGCAACCAGTGTCGAGCCCGGGGGCCTCAACATCGGTGGCGCTACCGCGACCGAACTGGCCGCCGAGGGAGCCCGCGTGGTTCTGGCCGATATCAATGTCGAAGGCGCCGAGCGACTTGCGGCGATCCTCAACGAGCGTCACGGGGACAAGACAGCGCTGGCGGTCGGCATCGACCTGCGGCACGAAGATCAGATCGAAAAGCTCGTGCAGCACACCGTCGACTATTTCGGCGCACCCGACATTGTTGTCAACAACGCCGGCATCTTTCCCGGCGACGACGGCGACGTCGCAACCATGGCCATCGAGGTGTGGGACAACGTGATGGCCGTCAACGTCCGAGCGGCGATGCTGCTCACCAAGCACGCGCTGCCCCACCTGCGCAAGAACGGCGGCGCAATCGTCAACACCTCGTCCACCCACGCCTTCGCGGGTGACAGCAGCCTGACCGGATACGGCGCTACCAAGGCCGCGCTCATCGCGCTGACGAAGTTCACCGCAACCCAGTACGGGAAGGAAGGGGTGCGCTGCAACGCCATCTGCCCGGGTACCACCACCACTCCCCCGGCGCAGGCACTACCCCAGGAGATCAAGGACATCTACGTCGGACACACGATGCGCCCGACACTCAACGGCCCGACCGAACTGGGCAAGGTCTTCCTGTTCCTCGCCTCCGACGACTCGCGCGGCATCAACGGCGAGGTGATCCGGGTGGACGGCGGTCTTCTCGCCCACCAGCCATTCGTCCCCGACATGCACAGGCTGGGCATGGTCACAGCACCGGATCAGTAACCGCTCACCACCACCCTCCCCTCGAACTTGCCCCTCACCCCTTCCTACGTGGGCAAACCGACTGCCGGTTCCGGCGTCGACTACTTCACGCGCGGAAGACGGTGTTTCCAGGATGAGCTCGACAATCCGGCAGGGACGTCCGTCGAATCGTCCACCGCGCATGTCACCGATGAGCAGGCGTTCCGAGCGTGTAGTGCCTCGCCGGGATCCGGGTAGGCCGTCACCCACGTCGTCCCTACCCGGATTCGGCCGACGAGGCTTCAACAGGTAACGATCGCCCCGCCCTGCGACTGACGAGCCCAACAGACCGCCCAAATTGAATTCAGGAAGCGAGATCTTCAGTATTGCGGGGCTGTTCACGAACTCCTGGTCGGCTACTCTCGCGGCCGCGACCGAAAATGCCGCGTCGGTACCCGACGGCGTCTCCGACATCGTGCCGGAGACTCGGTAGGGTCGCCAGTTCTGTTCCCTCCCAGTATGCTCGCATTCCTCTGCCGCATCCGAGTGAGTGCCTGCCTGGAGTGCGCCCAGCCCTGAAGTCAGGCCCGCCCTCGGCAATACAGATATCCACCGATCTCGAGGTGTTCTGCGTTACCCGGATCGATGTCAGCCCTCTCGCGTCCGCAAGGACCCCACGATCGACAGCCGCATCTCGTTGTGCTGCGCGTGACCTCGCGCGGCGCACGTCGACAAGCCCCATCAGTTGCCGTGTATCCCACAGCCACTCACTATCCGATTTGCCGACCGTGGCCGGACCCCTGCCGCGCGGTGCGATTGCAGTTTCCCTTTCCCCAAGGGGTTCGAAGCCCATCTGCCCGAGACACGAAGGAAACAAATGACGAAAATCCGAACGTCGTCGATCGTATGGCTCGCGATCGGCGTACTGATGATCGGCTCCGCCATGCTCGTCAGATGGATGGTAGTTCCCTCACTGAGCAAGTTGCCGGCCGACTTGGCTCAAAGCCAGAAGTACGAGGGCACGATGAGCGCGTTGAATCCTCAGGCATTCGCTGCCAACGATCTCACGAGTCTCATCACACCTGATCTGCCGATCACCGCGAACCGGTCACTGACCGTCGAAGCCACGGACGGCGACACTGCGATCGTCACCAGCAACTCCACGCTCACGCTGCCCGACGGGTCGACGCAGAAGGACGTCCACAGCTATGCCGTCAGTCGTGTGGACTATCGCCCCATCCAGTTGTCTGCTGAGCAACAGCAAACTCTGGTTCCCACGAACGCGCAGAACACCTTCGAGGACCACGAGGGCATTGCCTTCAGTTTCCCGATGAATCCTCAAACAGACGGTTACTTACTGTACGACTCCGTTACACGCAGCGGGCAGCAGGCAAAGTTCATCAGTGAGGGCACCCGCGAAGGTCGCTCGGTGTACAACTACGAGGTCAATGCTTCCGGGCCGATCACAAGTCCCAGCGTGATGGCGCAGTTCAAGGACTTCCCGCCACAGCTTCCGAAAGCGGTGATCGCGGGACTGCTTGGAGCCAACATCGTCCCTTTGGATGCACGAGCAATCTTGCACGACAATCTGGCAGGCCTGCCCGACACTGTCGACATCGGCTTCGGCAGTTCCAACGCAGTAAAGCTGGCAGTTGACACACAGTTCGGTGCGCCGCTGGACGTGGATCAAGTTCAGAGCATGTACGTAACGGTCCCGGTCAACGGCGTGAACGTTCCTGTGCTGCCGTTGTCGACGGTGCGGCTGCAGACCGCAGACAGTGAAGTCACCAAACTTGCCGACAACCTTTCGGAGAACGCCACGCTGCTGACAATCCTCGGAGTATGGCTGCCTGCCGTCATGGCGGTCGTCGGCCTCCTTCTGGTCGTACTCGGATGCAAACGATGGCGTCGCCCATTGGGCAAGGACACCGAACGACGCCTCGCGCACGTCTGAGGAGCGCGAAAGCTGACGCTGCCGCCGTATCGGACAACGCCAATGAGTCCGGGAAGCTTCGTAAAGACCTAAACCAAGTTGATCCGTAAGGCTCAATAGTCAGCGCTCGACCCTTCGATGCGCCGAACACATCAACCGGCCGGCCACCGAGTCGGAGCACCGGGGCGTCGACCCCGACACCCATCCAGACGCGTGAATCGACGACGGTACCGAGGGAAATTACTTAGCAAAAAGAGTTAGCACTCATGCCACTAGAGTGCTAAATTCTTATGGGGTCCAGGTCACAAGCTGGAGACCCTCGACCGAGTCGCGACCATCGACCACCGAAGCGGCCCTCGACAACGCCGCGCGAATTCGTGGACCGAACAGTCTCGAAGACGCTTCCGGTCCTGTAGAGCCGATTTGTTCCCGCCCACCCGACTCGTCAACCGTGAGAAGGAGGATCATGACCGCCGCCGTCCCCCACGGCCCCCGTGCCGACAACGGCGCGTGCTCCTCCGTCGACGGCAACGAGATAGGGAGGCAGCATGGTTCGCGGTTGCCCGCTGTGTCGATCGCCCTCGGCGCGCTGTCCGTTGCGTCGTTCTGGGTGGTCGGACTCGGCTTCCTTTGGGGAGTGGGCGCGGTGATCTGCGGCGCCGTCGCCACGTCGCGGTCCGCGGTGGCCGAGGACGAGGCGGCATCTTTGCGGGCCCTGCTGGGCGTCGTTATCGGCGTCGCAGGGATTACCGTCTCCGCGATCGCCCTGTTCCCCATGCTGGCGCAGCTGTGAGCCGCGATCGAGGGCTTATATCGCTGACGTCGAGCTCTTGATACTCGGCACGCCAGGAAGGGACCTGGGGGGCATTCGGCCGGACAGCGACCGACTTCGGGGCGAATCCGACCACCGATGCAACCGACCCGGATACACATCCGAGATGAGCTCCTGACCGGATACATCCGAGGGTCGTGGTGGCTTCAGTGACGCGATGCGACAACATCTTCGTCGAGAATCCCTTCGACGGGCGGACCCGCAGCGCGGCGAAGCGCGAGCGCATCGCCGCGGTCGGATTGGCCGGTCGGCCTTGCTGCCGCGCCGCCAGGTCACGGTCCGCAGGGCCTTACGTCCGGCCGCCAGGACCAGGTCCCTGCAGCTCGCGGCCGGGCCCGGATAGCGCGGGGTCGGTGGGCGTCCGCGGCCGCTGTAGGGCGGCGCCTCGAAGACCGCGTCGCCGGGATAGGCGCTGGCGGCGCCCCTGACGGCGACGACGTAGTCGATGCCGCGTTCGGTCAGCGCGAGCCGGAAGGCGGTGGCGTCGCCGTAGCTGGCGTCCGCGACCGCCGCCGGCACAATGCGACCCCACTCGATCAGCTCGTGATCATCTCGATCGCCATCTCCCACTTGGTGCGGTGATGCACGGCGAAAGGGGATCGCGGACTGCTTCCGGCGGGCGGCGATCGCCGGGATCGGCGACGAGGTGGCTTTCGCGACGAAACCCGAACTGGCGCATATGATGATCGGACGGTCCTCGATGCCTGTGTGCCGTTCGGGTGGTTGACCGGCGACGGGGCCTACGGGCAGGTCGGCAAGCTTCGGATGTGGCTCGAATCCCGTGGTGTGGACCATGTTCTCGCTCTTCCGAAGTCGCAGATGGTGATCTCGATGGAGTTGCGTCAACGCCGAGCCCACGCCGTGATCGCCGACCTGTCGGCGACCGGGTGGCAGCGGATGAACTGCGGCGACGGCGCCCACGGACCCAGGCTCTATGACTGGGCGGTCGTCGACATTCGGCCACTGCGCGAACGCGGTCGTGGCCACTGGTTGCTGGCCCGACGGTCGATCACCGAACCCGACGAGATTGCCTACTACATCTGCTACGGCCCTGCCGACACCGAACCCGCCGAGCTGGTCCGGGTGGCCGGCAGTCGCCGGGCGATCGAGGAGTGCTTTCAGACCACCAAGAACGAGACCGGACTCGATCACTACCAGGTGGGCGGGTTCCCGGCCTGGTACCGGCACGTCATCTTGTCGATGGCCGCGGCCGCCTTCCTGACGATCCTGCGTCGCGGCGCTCAAAAAGGGGATCTGAAACCGGTGTCCGAGAACTGATTCCTCTGACAATCAACGAGATCCGCCGATTGGTCAGCCGCGTCGCCTGTCCGTCGCGACACGCCCTCGTCCACGTCTGGCACTGGTCGAACTGGCGCCGCGCCAGCCAAGCCAGGGCCCGCGCCAGCCACTACAAACACCGACATCACGAACCCTCGTTGCAGTACTAATAGCTCGCGACGAATCTCACGCGGTCGCTGCGGCACGCACGGTTGATGTACACGGTGGGAGTGCCGTTCTCGTCGAGGTTGAGGCCGTCGCGCAGCAGTACCGGTGCACCCGCGGGCACACCGAGCTGTTCCGCCACGCGCGGCGAGGCCGCGGCCGCGGCGAACGACCGCCACGCCGCCTTGAGGCGCACGCCGTAGACGTCCCGCCATACCGTGTACAGCGGGACGCCGTCCTGCAGGTGCCGGTCGATGCCGGCGAACCGGCGATCGTCCATCCACACCGAGTTCGCGAACCAGGGTTCACCGTCGACCACGAGCACGCTGTCGACGCGACGTAGCCGGCGGCCTGGCAGATACTCCTCGGCCTGGGGTGCAGTGCCACCGAGCACGATCTCACTGCCCACGGGCGTCTCGCTCAACGTGCGGCCGACTGATATGAAGGCGGCGCCGAGTCCGTCGGGACCGCCGATGTAGCTGGCGGCGAGTTCGATGGGGAAGTGCTGGGGTGGCGGAGCCACGAAGGTGCCCGACCCCTGCCGCGCCACCAGTCGGCCCGCGCGGGTCAGCTCGCCGATCGCTTGGCGGACCGTGAGCCGGTTGACCCGGAGTTCGGCGGCTAGGTCGGTCTCGGGCGGCAGCCGATCGCCCGGCCCCAGCATGCCACTGTCGAGCCGCTGCAGCAGAACCTCCTGCACCTGACGATAGAGCGGCACGCGGGCCGGGGATCGTGTACTCGACATGAGGCAAAGTCTAGAGGACATTCTCGGGACCCCGCCCGTCGCGAAAGTCGCATCTGACCTGTTCAGAGCTCATTCATTTGCCGGACATCCGTGAGCGTGGTTTACGCTACTTGTCTAGATGAATATTCGGGCATCACTTCGAACACTTCTCGGAAAGGCCCCGCCCGTGAGCATCCACCCGACCCTGCGCCGCACCCTGGCCGCCGCCGCCTGCGCGGTCACGCTGTGCGGCGTCGCCGCCTGCGGCGACTCCTCCGCCCAGGACGGCGCACCCGATGTACTGAAGGTGGGGCTGCCGCCCGCGGAGGCCAACGCGGACCTGCAGGCGAAGTTCGCCCCGATCACCTCGCTGATCGCGGACGGGACGGGCACGTCGGTGGAAGTGAAGCCGACGAGCGATTACCTGTCGATCGTCGAGGCCATGCGGTCGGGCCTCATCGACGTTGCCGCATTCAGCCCCTTCCCCACCCCGCTCGCCGAGGCCGTCGCCGGTGTCGAGCCGCTCGTGGTGGCCAAGGGCGCCGCCTACAGTTCGGTGTTCGTGTGCCGCACCGGCACCGGCATCGACTCGATCGACGACCTCCGCGGCCGCAAGATCGCGTTCGTCGACGCCGGCTCCACCAGCGGCAACTACATTCCCAAGCTCCTGCTGAAGCGGGCGGGCATCGACCCCGACACCGACATCGAAGGCACCTACGCCGGCGGCCACGACACCGCCGAACTCGCGGTGAAGCAGGGCTCGGTCGACTGCGCCGCGGACGCCCGCTCCTCGTACCAGACGATGGTCGACAAGGGCGTCATCGACGGCACCGCTCAGAAGATCGTCGCCGAGTCCGACCCCATCCCGGTCTCACTGGTGATCATCGCGCGCAAGGGCCTCGACCCCGCGATCGAGCAGGGCATCGTCGACGCGTTCGTGGGCGGCGACAACACGGCGGCCCTCGGGGTGGTCGGCGCGACCAGCTTCGAGACGGCACAGGACAGCGATTTCGCGATCTTCCGCGACGCCGCAACCGAACTCGGTGTGAACCTCGAGGAGCTGTCGCGGAAATGACGACCACCCGACACGGAGTGCCTCGGGTGGAGGCCGACGCGGTGAGCTACCGGTATCCGGACGGCACCACGGCCCTGCACGAGGTGTCGGTGCGGGTGGCGCCCGGCGAGATCGTCGCGGTGCTCGGTCGCAGCGGCGCCGGGAAGTCGACGCTCATGCGCTGCCTCGCCGGTCTCGCGGCACCGACATCGGGGCGGGTGCTGCACGACGGAGTCGATCGCGGCGGGCTGCGTGTCCGCGCCAAGCGTCGTGCCCACGCGCGAGTCGGGTTGGTGTTCCAGGAGTTTCAACTCGTCGAACGCGCGACGGTGCTGTCCAACACGCTCATCGGGCGTCTCGCCTGTCAGCCGCTGCTGCCCAGCCTCGTGCACTTCGTCCGGCGCACCGACCGGGAGATCGCCGTCGAGGCCGTCCGCCGCCTCGGACTCGAGGAACAGCTCCGCAAGCGGGCCGACGCACTGTCGGGTGGGCAGCGTCAGCGGGTGGCCATCGCCCGCGCGCTCGCGCAGCAACCCGACATGCTGCTCGCCGACGAACCCGTCGCCAACCTCGATCCGGTTCTCGCCCGCGGCGTCGTCGACGACATCGTGCGACTCGCGCGCATCGAGGGACTCACCGCGGTACTGAACCTGCACGACGTCGACCTGGCCCGACACGTCGCAGACCGGCTGGTGGGATTGCGCGCCGGACGCCTCGTCTTCGACTGCCCCACCGCATCCGTCACGACCGCCGACCTCGACCTGCTCTACGCCGAACCCGACCGTGCGCTGGCGGGGGTGCGGTGACCATGACACTCGACACGAAGCCCGCCGAGCAGACCCCCTGGACCGCCGACCTCGCCGCGCTGCGACGGCCGTCCTGGAAGACCGGTGCCGGCGTCCTCGCCGCCGCCGTGCTGGTCCTCTGGTCGGGGCAGGCCACCGAGTTCTCCGCCGCTGCCCTGCTCGACGGGATCCCGAACATCACCGACTTCGTCGGCCGCATGTTCCCGCCCGACCTGTCCATCCTCCCGACCGCGATCACCCTGATGGGCGAGACCCTCGCGATCGCGGTCATCGGCACCACCATCGGTGTCGCCCTCGCACTGCCGTGGGCGCTGCTCGGCGCGCGTTCGGTCTTCGGTCAGGCCTGGCTCCACCACCCCGCACGAACGTCGATCAACATCACCCGGGCCATCCCCGAACTGATGTGGGCGCTACTGTTCGTCTCCGCGGTCGGCCTCGGTCCGCTCGCGGGCACCCTCGCCATCATCATCGGATCGGCGGCGGGCATGGCCCGGCTGTTCGCCGACATCTTCGAGACCATGGACATGCGGGCCTGGGAGGCGGCCGCCGCGGCCGGTGCCACCCGCTCCCAGCGCATCAGCTGGGTGCTGCTGCCGCAGTCCGTGCCGACCATCGCCAGCTACACCCTGCTCGTGCTCGACGGGAACGTGCGCGCCGCGTCTCTGCTCGGCATCGTCGGCGCCGGTGGCATCGGCATGGAACTCACCCAGCAACTCCGGCTCTTCGAGTACGGAAACGTCCTCACGATCGTCCTGGTC
This sequence comes from Rhodococcus sp. A14, assembly GCF_011603105.1. Classification (NCBI taxonomy): domain Bacteria; kingdom Bacillati; phylum Actinomycetota; class Actinomycetes; order Mycobacteriales; family Nocardiaceae; genus Rhodococcus; species Rhodococcus sp. A14. The sequence continues at coordinate 49,600 of NZ_JAAOQS010000061.1, forward strand.
GTGCTCGTGGTCGTGGTGACCCTCGACCGCGCCGCCTCCTATCTCAGGAAGAAGCTCATATGACGGTGACAGACATCGATGTTCTCCCCAACCTCCGCGACCTGGGTGGGCTCCCAGCCGACGGCGGGCGCCGCACCCGTCCCGGAGTGCTCTACCGCAGCGCGCTGCCCGCGCCCGGTGACACACGCCCCACCGTCGTCGCCGAATGGCCGGTCCGGACCGTCGTCGATCTCCGCAGCCCCCGTGAGTTCGCCACCCGTGCACACCCGTTGCAGTCCGACGGCACCGCGGTGCATCTGATCTCCCTGCTCACCGACACCGAAGTCACCGCGCCCAGCCAGGGTGCCCGGCTCGCCGACATCTACCAGGGAATCCTGATCAACGCGGGGAAGCAACTCGCGGACGTCCTGCGGGTCGCGGCCACCGCTCCCGGACCGGTGCTGCTTCACTGTGCCGCGGGCAAGGACCGCACCGGAATCGCCGTGGCCCTCTTGCTGCGCATCGCAGGCGTCGAACCCGGCGACATCATCGCCGACTACGTCTTGACTAACGAACACATGCCGGCCGTCCTGGCGCGGATCACCCGCTTCGCTCCCGAACTCGGCCGGGCGCATCCCCACGACCGCGACCTCCGCGGCGCCGTACCCGACGCCATCGAAGGGGTCCTGTCGCACTGGGATACGCACCCCGGTGGGGTGCACACCTGGGTGCGCTCGCAGGGTGCCACCGACGAAACTATCCGGCTCTGGTCCGCGCGTTTCACCGAATGACAGGGCGACAGGTTCAACGCCGGTGATCTGGTCGCGGCGTCGTTTCCCATATTCAGGGATCAGCCGTCCCCGGGCAAGGCCGCACCGCCCTCTTCGAGACGTTGTCCGCGGGCCGTTGTATGGGCGAGAGGATTGCGTGCTGAACGACGGTGCCCGCATAGACCGCCGCCCACTTGTCGCGGTCAGGGTCTGTCGTCACTAGCGGTACTCGGGGCTCGATGTCCCAGGTTTCGGACCACCCAACACCGATCGTGAGATCGAACCGAATCTCCTTGGGAAGTACCGACCGGACTGGTTGATTGAGGTTGTCAGTCAGGCCGTCAGGACGGTGTAAGCCCATCGTTGGGGGCGAGAGCGGTAGTCAGCGCGGTCATCTGTGACTGGAGGTAGACCCGTGCGATGCCTGTCTTCTTTTCGACCAGATCGAAGCCGTGGTAGGCGCTGAGGTTGCCCCTCGGGAGTGGACACCGGATTTCATGCGGCGATTGACAGCGTAGACGACGCGATCAGTCGTTGTTCGAACTCCACCGGGGTGAGGTATCCGAGGGCGGAGTGACGGCGACGTCGATTGAAGTACGAGAGCCACTCGAACAGCTCCAGCCGTGCCTGCGACTTCGACCGGGAACACCGCTGTGGCGGGTGCACTGGACGCCATCGGCATATCCTCCGAATGCGTTTGGGCCGCAGCAACATTGCGCCTTGGGTCGATGCACGCACCCTCGATACCCGCGCGACTGTCATTTCGGCGCAGGGGCGTTTCGAGCCGGTCCACGACCGGGCGGTGTGCCCGGGTGGGGCCGCGCTGGGCGGTTACCTGTATCTCGGATTGTCGGTGGGTGCGGTGGTCGCCGAAGGGATTCTGCGTGGCCAGGACATTCCACCGGACTTGATCATCCGAAAGCGACTCTTGACCGGCAAGTCCTTGGCGCAGCTGGTGCTGGACGACGACGTCGACATCGCAGTCCTGGACGGGCAGCGGAACCTGATCCGACTCGGTCAGGATGCCTCCCTGACGGCGTGCACCTGGCGGGACTACGGGCAGACTCGTCGGACCGCGACCGATATTCTGACCAACACTCCCGCGGCGCAGGGGCTTCGATACGAGTGCCGACACGGACGAAACGAACTCGCGCTGATGCTGATCGACGGCCGAACGGCACCGGCGCTGACGGTGGTGCGCTCGGCGCCACTCGACGTTGACGGGTGGGCTCGGGATGCGGTGACTGCCTCGCTCCTTGATGACTTCGATCTGACGTTGGGGTAGTCGGCGGGAGATCCCGGCGAGGGCGGCGCGGGCGATCCTCGACACCCAGTCCGAGGCGTAGGCGCCGAACGCCCTCCTGGAGGCTGTACGCCCGGATCGGGACCAGGTCGACGAATCGGAGCCGCTGACCCCGGGGGTGGCCCGCCTGGGACCTGGAAATCGCCCTGTGAGCGCTGCCGGGGCTCGGCCGGACGAGGGCGACGAAGCTGATCGCCCGTGAACGTCCCCGGCTGTATCCGATCTGGGACTCGGTGGTCAGTGGGGTCCTGGGCACCGCCCGCGCACATCTGAACCCGGTCCGGGAGGCCCTCCGTGCCGATGACGGAGCGTTGCACCGCCGGTTGCTGTCGATCCGGGAGGAGGCCGGCTTCCCGACGAGGTCGCCGTGCTCCGCGTGTTTGATGTGATCGCCTGGATGGACGGGGAAGAACCGCGGCCTGGGAGAGCCTTCTGACCAGGGAAGGTGACACGTCCCGGCGCTGTCTTCGGCGGGTGCACGAGGATGATGGGTATGCGGATGAAGTTTCACGAGCAGCTGGACGAGCTGACGGACCGTCTGGCGTCGATGTGCCACCTGGCGGGGGATGCGGTCCGGGCGGCGACCGAGGCCCTGGTGCTATCGGACCTGCCGCTGGCGGAGCGGGTGTTCGACCTCAACGATCAGATCGAGGAGTTGCGCGGTCCGTGTGAGGACTTGGCGATGGCGTTGCTGGCGTTGCAGGGCCCGGTGGCGCGTGATCTCCGTCAGGTGGTCACCGGTGTGCACCTGTTGGCGGATCTGAGCCGGATGGGCGGGTTGGTGCAGCATGTGGCCGAAAGTGTCCGCCGGCGTCATCCCGAGCGCGTCGCTTCGGGTGTGGCGGAGGAGTTGCTCTCCGAGATGGGCGGGTGGCGGCCGAGTTGGCCGGTCTCGCCGAGCGGGTTCTGCGCACGCATGGTCCCGAACTGGCTGCCGAGATCGGTAGACGCGACGACGTCCTCGACGATCTGCATCGACGGTTGCTCACCTTGATCGAGGATCCGGCCTGGATCGGTACCATCCCGGCTGCGGTCGATGTGACCTTGTTGGGGCGTTTCTATGAGCGCTTCGGTGACCATGCCGTGGTGGTCGGGCGCCGGGTGATTTTCCTCGTCACGGGGGAACAGATGACCCGGTAGGTCGTCGCCGTCACGGGCCGCGTCGCCGCGGCCGATCCGAGTGTGGGCTTCGCCCTGCGGTTGGTGTGCGCGTTCCTGCGGTTGGTGCCGATGGCGGCGTTGGTGGTGTGGTTCTTGATGGCGATGGCGCTGTTCTTGGCGCTGTTCTTCACCTCCGATTGAACCTGCTATTCGGGTTGTTCGGTGTCGAGGGCGGCGGTGATGAGGTCGTGGACCGGAGGTTTCGAGGTTCTGGCCGGCTGTGCGGGCGGCGGCGTGGGCGCGGGTGTATTCGTCGTCGCTGAGCTGAATGTGGTGCGGTGGGGTCTGGTGTGGGCCTGTGGGCGAGTTCGCGCCTGGGGTGCTCGCGCATCTCGCTGATGCACCGCGGGTGTTCGTGCCGGCCGAGGCCCGGTCGCAAGCATCCGCTCCCCGGATCCTGCTGGGGGAAGGTCAGGTTCGGCGACGCTCGGCTGGCGTGGGTGGCGTGTTTGGTGCTTCGGCAGGAACATTATGCGGCACAATGAATGTCGGTGGCGGTGTGCTTGGG